>NZ_SMKJ01000230.1:0-11927 GCF_004348615.1 Micromonospora sp. KC207 | reverse complement strand
CCTCGTAGCCGGGGCCCTCGGGGTGGGTGGCGACGAACTCGTGGCCGCGCATCCGGCACCACGCCGGGATGTCCACGGCCGCCGCCGGGTCGTCGGCGAGGACCCGCAGCACCGCGCCGACCGGCAGCTCCGGCAGCCGCCGGGCCAGCTTGATCACCGGCAGGGGGCAGCGCTGCCCCCTGCAGTCCAGCACCTGCGGCGACGCGTCGCCCCGGGCCGGGCCGGTCACAGCCCCACCACCCCCGCCTCGGCGCGCAGGTCGGCGACGATCCCGGGCAGCTCGGCGAGGAACCGCTCCACGTCGGCCTCCGTGGTCTCCCGGTGCAGCGAGACCCGCACGTTGCCGTGTGAGAGCACCCCCATCGCCTTTAGCACGTGCGAGGGGCGCAGGGTCGACGACGTGCACGACGAGCCGGAGGAGACCGCGAAGCCACGCCGGTCCAGCGCGTGCAGCAGCGCCTCCCCGTCGACGTACAGGCAGGAGAAGGTGACCAGGTGGGGCAGCCGGTGCACCGGGTCGCCGACCACCTCGACGTCGGGCACCTCGGCCGCCACCCGGGCCCGGATCCGGTCCACCAACGGCGCCAGCCGGGCCGCCTCGGCCGCCGCCTCGGCCGCCGCCGCGCGCAGGCTCGCCGCCGCCGCCACGACCGCCGGCAGGTTCACCACCCCGGGGGTACGCCCCGACTCACGCTCGTCCGCCGGCCAGGGCGACTCCCAGCGGGTGCCCTTGCGTACCACCAGCAGCCCGACGCCCGGCGGCCCGCCCCACTTGTGCGCGCTGGCGGTCAGCACCGACCAGCCCGCCGGCACCGGGGCGCGGCCCACGAGCTGCGCCGCGTCGACGTACAGCGGCACCCCGGCGGCGGCGCACGCGGCGGCGGCCTCGGCGACCGGCTGCACCGTGCCCACTTCGTGGCTGGCCCCGATCAGGGCTGCGAGGGCCACCCCGGGCGCGCCCACCGCCGCCGACCACGCCGCCGGATCGAGCCGGCCGAGCCGGTCGACCGGCACCGCGACGGCCGTACCGCCGCCGGCTACGTGCCGCTCGGTGGCGTGCAGGACAGCGGAGTGCTCGATCGCGGAATGCACCAGCGTCCCACCCGCCCGCCGCCGCCCGGCCAGGCCACCGAGCACGGCCGAGTGCGCGGCGGCCGTACCGCTGGGGGTGAAGGAGAGCTCGTCGGCGCGGACACCGAGCGTGGCGGCGGCGGCCTCCCGGGCGGCGTCGAGGAGCTGACGGGCCCGGCGGGCCTGGCCGTACAGCCGGGCCGGGTCGGCCCAACCGTCGTCGAGGGCGGCCAGCAGCGCCTGCCGGGCGACCGGGTGCGGCGGGGCGGCGCTGGCGGCGTCCAGGTAGACCGGGGATGCGCTCACGGCCCCGACGCTATCGCGCCGGCACGCCGACGATCTCCCCGAAGGGGGTGGACGACCACCCCAAGACGGTCAGGCCGGTCATGGTCGAGTAATCTGCGACCGTCGGTGACGCCTTTGCCGCTGGTACGGGGACAACAACCACCGCGGCGCGCTAGGGAGGCAGGACCAGGTGGTCGCAAGGAGTTCGGAGGTACGGCCCTCGGCCGTACGGAACAGCGCTTCTCCGGGAGCCGGTGGACGCCGGCGGCGTGGTGCTGGTCGGCTCGCCGGGCTCGGCCTCGGCGGCGCGGCGCTGCTGGTCTCGCTCACCGGCTGCGACGTCGGCAAGACGTTCGCCGGCTTCGGCTGGCCGCAGGGCGGGATCACGCCCGAGTCGCACCGGATGTACGACCTGTGGATCGCGTCCTGCATCGCGGCGCTCGCGGTCGGCGTGTTCGTCTGGGGCCTGATCTTCTGGTGCGTGGTGCGCTACCGGAAGCGGGGCAACGAGCTGCCGGTGCAGACCCGCTACAACCTGCCCATGGAGTTCCTCTACACGATCGCCCCGATCCTGATCGTGTCGGTGCTCTTCTACTACACCGCGGTCGTGCAGACCGACGTGGTGCGCACGACCAAGAACCCGGACGTCACCGTCGAGGTCGTCGCCTTCAAGTGGAACTGGCAGTTCAACTACCGCGACGGCCAGGGCAAGGACGCCAACACGGTGGCGTCGGTGCTCGGCACCAGCGAGGTCATTCCGATCCTGGTCCTGCCGACCGGCCGGTCCATTCGGTTCGAGGAGACCAGCAAGGACGTCATCCACTCGTTCTGGGTGCCGGAGCTGCTGTTCAAGCGGGACGTCATGCCGGGCAACATCCGCAACGTCTTCGAGGTCTCCAGCCTCGACGCCGAGGGCGCGTACGTCGGCCGCTGCGCCGAGCTGTGCGGCAGCTACCACGCCTTCATGAACTTCGAGCTGCGGGTGGTCTCCCCGCAGCAGTACGACCAGTTCCTGGCCGCCAAGCGCGACGGCAAGTCGACGCAGGAGGCGCTCACCGCGATCGGCGAGGACCCGTACGCCACCACGACCGAGCCGTTCAAGACGCGGCGCAACACGGCCAACTTCAACCCCGACGACGTCGCGTCCGGCGCGGGAAGCTGAGGGAGCGGGCATGAAGACCGAGTGGCGTATCTTCCTGATCATCGCCGGGTTCCTCTTCGGCGCGACGATCCTCTACGGCGCCTGGACGTACGGCGACTCCGGTGGCCAGGTGGAGTGGGTCGGCACCGTGGGGCTGCTGCTGTCGTTCCTGCTCTGCACGATGTGCGGCGGCTTCTTCTGGTTCGTCTCGCGTCGGATCGACCTGCGGCCGGAGGACCGGCCCGATGGCGAGATCGCCGACGGCGCGGGCGAGATCGGCTTCTTCAGCCCGGGCAGCTACTGGCCGTTCGGGTTGGCGCTGGCCGCCGCGATCGCCGGGCTGGGCCTGGTCTTCTGGCAGTTCTGGCTGCTGGGCCTGGGCCTGGTGGCGGTCGTCTTCGCCGCCTGCGGCCTGCTCTTCGAGTACTACACCGGCACCCGGCGCACCGCCGAGCACTGACGCCCGGCTACGCGAGAAGCCCGCGCCTCCCGTCGACGGGAGGCGCGGGCTTCTCGCGTAGCCGGGTCGCTCGGTGTGTGATCGACTCCATGTCGGCGACATGGGGTGAACCCGATGCCCTGATACCACCGTTTCGCCGACATGGGGCGGGGCGGGGCGGGGTCAGGCTGCCCGGCGCCGGGGCGCTGGCCCCCGGCGGGCGGTGAGCTGGGTCGCCGGAAAGGTGAACGTGGCGATCAGCATGGCCGCGCCGCAGCCGGTGCAGGCCAGCTCCGGGCAGGCGGCGCCATGGCCGTCGGCGCACGGCGGCACCTCGAACGGCCGCACGCCCTCGCAGGTGTCGCAGTAGAGCTCGCGGTCCGACACGGGCGTCTCCTCTCGTTGCCGGACTCCGTCGTGGTCGTGAGCGCCGCCGGGCGGGCGACCGACCGGCATCCGCGCGGCTACCTCGACCCGATCGACCCGATCGGGCAGAGGAAGGTTAAAGCGGGAGTCCGAGAATCACTCGGCTGTAGTTTCCCACGGAGGGCCGACAATTCCCGTCAGCGAAAGCCGGGCGGTCAGGCGGTGCTGGCGACCCCGACCCAGCGGTCGAGGACGGCCGCGGCGGCGCCGGAGTCGATCGCCTCGGCGGCGCGGGCCATCCCGGCGCGCAGCGCCTCGGTCAGGTCCCCGTCGAGCGGCCCCTGGGTGGCCAGCGCGGCGGCGGCGTTGACCAGCACCGCGTCGCGGACCGGACCGGCCTCGCCGGCCAGCAGCCGCCGGGCCACGCCGGCGTTGTACGCCGCGTCGCCGCCCCGCAGGTCGGCGAGGGTGACCCGGGGCACCCCGAGGTCCGTCGCGTCCAGCAGCGCCTCCCGGACGGTGCCCCGCTGGGCCGCCCAGACCCGGGTGGGCGCGGCGGTGGTGAACTCGTCGAGGCCGTCCTCGCCGCGCAGCACCAGCACCGAGTCGCCCCGGGCGGCGAAGACGGCGGCCATCACCGGGGCCATCCGCCGGTCGAAGCAGCCGACCGCGCCGGCCCGGGGCCGGGCCGGGTTGGTCAGCGGGCCGAGGAAGTTGAAGAACGTCGGGACGCCCAGCTCGCGCCGGACGGGGCCGGCGTGCCGCATGCCCGGGTGGAACCGGCCGGCGAAGCAGAAGCCGATGCCGGCCTCCGTCACGCAGCGGGTCACCCCCTGCGGGGTCAGGTCCAGCGGGACGCCCAGGAACTCCAGCAGGTCGGCGGTGCCGCAGGAGGACGAGGCGGCCCGGTTGCCGTGCTTGACCACCCGTACGCCCGCGCCGGCCACCACGAGGGCGGCCATGGTGGAGATGTTAACGGTGTGGGCGAGGTCACCGCCGGTACCGACCACGTCGAGCGCGGACGACCGCAGCTCCTCCGGCAGCTCGACCGGGACCGCCTCGCCGAGCATCGCCTCGACCAGCCCGGCGACCTCGGCCGGGGTCTCGCCCTTGGCCCGCAGCGCGACGGCGAAGCCGGCGATCTGGGCCGGGGTCGCCGCGCCGGACATGATCTCACCCATCGCCCAGGCGGTGTCCGCGGTGAAGAGCTCCTCCCCGCGCAGCAGCGCGGCGAGCAGGTGCGGCCAGGTCCGTTCGCCCATGGCGGGCCTCCCGAGCGGGCGTGGGGATGCGGTGGACGGGTACGAGCGGCGCGGGCCGGCACGACGGCCGGGCCGGGGTGGGTCAGGCCGGGGCGTGGCTGCGCAGCAGCTCGGCCACGGTGGCCCCGGTGGTCACCGGGTCGAGCGGGTGCACGAGGGTGGCGTCGACCTCGGCGTACGCGGCCAGCCAGCGGTCGGCGGCGCGGGCGATCACCACGCAGGTCGGGGGAGCGTCGTCCCGGTCGTCCTTGATCTGGCGGGCGATGCCGAGGCCGCCGCCCGGGCTCGCCTCGCCGTCGAGCAGCATCAGGCCGATCTCGTAGTCGTCGACCAGCCGGACGCACTCGGCGTAGTCGGACGCATCGACGAACTCGACGCGCAGCCCGGGCGCCGGGCGGGTGCCGACGGCCAGCCGCATCCGGTCGCGGACCTGCGGGTCGTCGCTGTAGAGCAGGACGGTGCAAAGACGATCGCTCATCGCTGGCTGACTCCCACCTCGTAGCTGCCGAGCATCGTACCCGTCGCCGCCGGCCGGTCGACCTCCCGCCCGGCCGGGCCGGTGAGCGTACCGGAAGGGTCTGGTCAGGCCGGGGATTGCTCGGCCTGGTAGGCGCGTTCGCGGGCCTCCTGGCGATCCAGCTCGCGGTCGAGCCGGCGGGCCTCGCGCTCCGACTGGCGCACCCACTGCACTACCAGAACCGCGAGCATCGTCACACTGACGAACTCGCCGCCGGCCCACAGGATGCCCCCGGCGACCACCTGGTCTTCGGCGGGGTTGGACCAGGTGAGGCCGAGCGACGGGTACCAGTCGCCGCCGAAGAGGGTGGTGCTCTGCATGATCGTGAGCCCGAGCACGGTGTGGAACGGCACCGACAGCACCATCAGCAGGGCCCGGGCCGGGTACGGCCAGCGCCCCGGCAGTGGGTCGAGCCCGAGCAGCGGCCAGAAGAACACGCAGCCGGTCATGATGAAGTGCGCGTGCACCAGCTCGTGCGCCCAGGCGTGTTCGAGGGTGTAGCGGTACAGGTCGCTGAAGTACAGCGCGAACGGGTTCACCACGAAGATGGCGAATGCCACCAGCGGGAAGCTGTAGACCCGGGCGACGCGGCTGTGCACGATCGCCAGCAGCCGCTTGCGCGGCCGGACCGGCAGGGTGCGCAGCGCCAGGGTGACCGGCGCGCCGAGGGCGAGGAAGATGGGGGAGACCATCGACAGCACCATGTGCTGCACCATGTGCACCGACAGCAGCACGGTGTCGTAGGCGTGCAGCCCGCTGACGGTGACCGCGGCGATGCCGCCCAGGCCCGGGCCGAGGAAGAAGACGGTGCGGGAGGGCGGCCACCGGTCGCCGCGCAGCCGCAGCCGGTACACGCCGTAGAGGTAGAGCCCGGCGGCGAGCACCAGCCCGAGGGCCAGCCAGCTGTCCAGCCGGGTCTCGGTGAACACGCGGGCCACGGTGAACGGCGGCGGCAGCGGGTCCCCGCCGGCCGCGAGCGCCCGGGGCGCGGCGACCGCCGAGCTGGCGGCGAAGATCGAATCGACGTGCTGCACGCGTTTCAGGCTAGGCCAGGCGAACCGGACCGCCACGATCGGGCCACCGATGCTACCGGTTTGGCCCCCCGCTGATCGCCGGCCGTGGTCAGGGGCAATAATGACCGCGTGACTGCGGCCCCAGCCATTGACAAGAGCCGGATCCACTCCCTGACGCGGCCCAACATGGTCAGTGTCGGGACGATCGTGTGGCTCTCCAGCGAACTCATGTTCTTCGCGGCGCTGTTCGCGATGTACTTCTCCATCCGCGCGGCGGCGCCGGAGCAGTGGGCGAAGCACACCGAGCACCTCAACGTCCCGTACGCGACCACCTTCACGGTGATCCTGGTGTTGTCCTCGGTGACCTGCCAGCTCGGGGTGTTCGCCGCAGAGAAGGGTGACGTCCACGCCCTGCGGCGCTGGTTCACGATCACCTTCGTGATGGGTCTGATCTTCGTGCTCGGTCAGGTGAACGAGTACGTGACCCTGGTGCACGAGGGCGTGAAGATCAACGCGGACGGGTACGGGTCGATGTTCTACCTGACCACCGGCTTCCACGGCCTGCACGTGACCGGCGGTCTGGTCGCCTTCATCATCTTCATGGTCCGCACGACCATGGGCCGGTTCACCCCGGCGCAGGCCACGTCGGCGATCGTCGTGTCGTACTACTGGCACTTCGTCGACGTCGTGTGGATCGGCCTCTACGCCATGATCTACTGGCTTCAGTGATCTTGGCGCGTCACGAACCGCGCCGCTGCCCCGTCCTCTGAGACAAGGTCCCACCGGTTAAGGACACAGGTCATGACTTCTGACAACGACCGCCGACGCGGTCTGCTCGCGCGGTTGCGCGGCGAGCGGCCCGCAGCGCGCAGCAGGGGCCGCCGCCGGCTGGGCGCCGCGGTCCGCCTGATCGCCGCGCTCACGCTGGCCGGCGGTGCCTACACCGTCTTCGCCCCCGGTGTGCAGGCGCAGGAAAACCCGCCGCTCACCGGCGCCGCCGCCGAGGGCAAGGCGCTGTTCGACGTGAGCTGCGTGACCTGCCACGGCCGTAACGCGCAGGGTGTCGAGGGTCGTGGCCCGAGCCTGATCGGGGTCGGCGCGGCCTCCGTCGAGTTCCAGGTGAGCTCCGGCCGGATGCCGATGGCCCGGCAGGAGGCGCAGGCCATGCGCAAGCCGCCGGTCTTCACCGACGAGCAGGTCCGCCAGCTCGCTCAGTACGTCCAGGAGCTCGGCGGGGGTCCGCAGGTCCCCGAGGGCGACCTGCGCGAGGGCGCCAACCTGGCCACCGGCGGCGAGCTGTTCCGCATCAACTGCTCGCAGTGTCACGCCTTCGGCGGTGGCGGCGGTGCCCTGTCCTCCGGCAAGTACGCGCCGAGCCTGCGCCCGGCCAGTGACCGGCAGATCTACGCCGCGATGCTGAGCGGCCCGCAGAACATGCCGGTGTTCGGGGACAACCAGATCACCCCGGACCAGAAGGCGGACATCATCGCCTACATCCAGGACACCCTGAAGCACGACCAGGACCAGGGTGGCTTCAACCTCGGTCGGTACGGGCCGTCCACCGAGGGTCTGGCGATCTTCCTGATCGGCATCGTCGCGCTCGTGTTCGCCAGCCTGTGGATCGCGGGCAAGTCGTGACCGAGCGGATCATTCGATTCAGCGCCGCGGTGCCGCGGTGCGGCACCGCCCGTAGCGAGGTGACGGCATGAGCACCAAGACCGAGCACCAGGCCCACCCGGGCCCGGAGCCGCTCGACGTCCACGACCCGCGGCTGAGCCGGTTCGACATCGTCCGCGAGGGCGCGCGCCGGGACGACATCGAGATCGTCCACTACGAGGAGCAGGTCGTCCCGGGCAGCAAGGCCGAGCGCCGGCTGACCCGTACGGTCGCCTCGTTCTTCCTGCTGACCGGCCTCGCCGCCACCGCGTTCCTGGCCATCTACATCTGGTGGCCGTGGGAGTACGAGCCGGGCACCGGCGGGGACAAGTACTACACCCCGTTGCTCGGCCTCACCCTCGGCGTGGCGCTGCTGGGCATCGGCTTCGGCATCCTGACCTGGGGCAAGAAGCTGCTGCCCAAGGAGGTGTCGATCCAGGACCGGCACGAGAACGACCCGAACGCGCCGGAGAGCCGCAAGATCACCGGCGAGACGATGCTCTACCTCGCCGACGAACTCGGCGTGAAGCGTCGCCCGCTGCTGGGCATCTCGCTGCTGGCCGGCCTCGCCCCGGTCGGCGCGGTCGCCGCAGCCCCGCTGGTCGGTGGCCTGATCTCCGACCCGCACAAGAACAACCAGATGTTCACCACCGGCTTCGCGCCGGCCGACGGCCACAAGATCCGGCTGGTCCGCGAGGACGGGCGGCCGATCCGCCCGGCGGACATCAGCGCCGGCGGCCAGCTCACCGTCTTTCCGGGCATCGAGCACGGGGTGAGCAACAGGCACGCCGACTCCCCGACGCTGCTGATCCACCTGCGCGAGTCCGACGCCCAGGTGTCCCGCGAGGCCAACCAGCGGGTCGGCCACGGGAACTACATGTGGGGCAACTACGCGGCGTTCTCCAAGATCTGCACGCACGCGGGCTGCCCGGCGAGCCTGTACGAGCAGCAGACCAACCGGCTGCTCTGCCCGTGCCACCAGTCGCAGTTCCTGATCACCGACAACGCCCGGCCGGTCTTCGGCCCCGCGAGCCGGCGGCTGCCGCAGTTGCCGATCGAGGTGGACGACGAGGGCTTCTTCGTGGCGCGGTCGGACTACACCGAGACCGTCGGGCCTGACTTCTGGGAGCGGCCGTGAAGCGTCGTAAGTTGGACATGGCCTCCGTTCCGGGCAAGGCAGCGGTGGGGGTGGACGAGCGCTTCCAGGTCTCCACGCCGCTGCGCAAGCTGCTGAACAA
This sequence comes from Micromonospora sp. KC207, assembly GCF_004348615.1. Classification (NCBI taxonomy): domain Bacteria; kingdom Bacillati; phylum Actinomycetota; class Actinomycetes; order Micromonosporales; family Micromonosporaceae; genus Micromonospora; species Micromonospora sp. KC207. Next base: position 2,939 of record NZ_SMKJ01000230.1, on the reverse strand, counting down.
GGTCTTCCCCGACCACTGGTCGTTCCTGCTCGGCGAGATCGCGCTGTTCTCGTTCGTCGTGCTGCTGCTGACCGGCGTCTTCCTGACGTTCTTCTACGAGCCGGCGATGACCGAGGTGGTCTACAACGGCAGCTACGCCCCGCTGCGGGGCACGCCGATGTCGGCCGCGTACGCCTCCAGCCTGGATCTGTCGTTCGACGTCCGGGGCGGCCTGATCATGCGGCAGATGCACCACTGGGCGGCGCTGCTGTTCATGGCCGCGATCGTCGTGCACATGCTGCGGGTCTTCTTCACCGGCGCGTTCCGCAAGCCGCGCGAGACGAACTGGATCATCGGCTCGCTGTTGTTCTGGGTGGGCTTCCTGGCCGGCTTCACCGGCTACTCGCTGCCCGACGACGGCCTCTCCGGCACCGGCCTGCGGATCGCCTCCGGCATCATGCTGTCGATTCCGGTGATCGGATCCTGGGTCACCTCGTCGATCTTCGGCGGGGAGTTCCCGGGCGACATCATCATCAGCCGGTTCTTCATCGCCCACGTTCTGCTCATCCCGGGCCTGCTGGTGGCGCTGATCAGCGCCCACCTCGGCCTGGTCTTCAAGCAGAAGCACACCCAGTGGCCAGGGCCCGGTCGGACCAACGAGAACGTGGTCGGCGAGCGAATGTTCCCGCGCTACGCGCTCAAGCAGGGCGGCTTCTTCATGGTCGTCTTCGGCGTGATCGCGCTGATGGGCGGCCTGTTCCAGATCAACCCGATCTGGTATTTCGGTCCGTACGAGGCGTGGGTGGTCTCGGCCGCCAGCCAGCCCGACTGGTACGTCATGTTCCTCGACGGCTCGACCCGCCTCATGCCGGCGTGGGAGATCAACATCCCGATCGGCGACGGGTACGTCATCCCGCCGCTGTTCTGGCCCACTGTCGTGTTGCCGGGCATCCTGGTCGGCCTCTCCACGCTCTATCCGTTCGTGGAGGCCCGCCGGCTCAAGGACTACCGCAGCCACAACCTGCTCCAGCGCCCCCGGGACGTCCCCGAGCGGACGGCGATCGGCGCGATGGCGGTGGCGTTCTACATCGTGCTGACCCTCTCCGGTGGCAACGACGTGATCGCGGACAAGTTCCAGATCAGCCTGAACGCGATGACCTGGGCGGGCCGCATCGGCCTGCTGGTGGTTCCGCCGCTGGCGTACTACGTGACGTACCGGATCTGCCTCGGTCTCCAGCAGCACGACCGGGAGGTGCTGGCCCACGGCGTGGAGACCGGCATCATCCGCCGGCTGCCCGACGGCCGGTTCGAGGAGGTCCACCAGCCGCTGGCCGCCGGCGGCCACGACGGTCACGGCGAGCTGGAGTACGTCGGCTGGGTGGTGCCCAAGAAGATGAACCGGCTCGGTGCCCTCGGGCCCGCCATCCGGGGCTTCTTCTACCCGATCGAGAAGCCGGCCGAGGCGCCGGTCTCGCCGGGGCACCCGTCGGTCGAACCCCGGCCGGAGCGCAAGGAGGTCGGCAGCGGCAACTCTCCCCGCTGACCCGCCCCAGAAGGCCGCACGTGGCGCCCGCCGGATTCCTCCGGCGGGCGCCACGTCCCGTTTCCGCCTTCGGGCGCGCACCGAGCGCCGGCGGCACCCTGGGGCCTGGCGCGAGGCGGCTGCGGATTCGCAGGGTTAATCCGGGTCAGCCGGGTATCCGTGCGGTCCAACGAAACGGGGGAGGGAAACATGTTGGGTCTCAAGCGCCTCGGACTGCTCGCCGCCCTGGTGGTGGTGGGGTTGGCGCCTGCGACGGCAACGCAGGCCGCGCAGCCGTCGACGCAGGACAGCCAGTACCTGCAGGCGCTGCACCAGGTGAACCTCGCGGAAATCGAGTTGGGGAACCTGGCGCAGCAGAAGGGTCAGAACCAGCAGGTCAAGGACCTGGGTGCGCAGTTCGTCACGGACCACACCCAGCTCGACCAGACGGTGCAGGACACCGCGCAGCAGCTCAACGTGACGCTGCCGGACGCGCCGACCGCCGATGAGCAGAAGGTCATCGACCAGCTGAACAAGCTCAGCGGCGCCGAGTTCGACAAGGCGTGGGTGACCGCCGAGCTGGCCGGCCACGTCCAGGCCATCCAGGCCACCCAGACGGAGATTTCGCAGGGCACCGAGCAGTCGGTGGTCGCGCTGGCCCAGAACGCCCTGCCGGTGCTCCAGGCGCACTACGACGCACTGGTGGCCTTGGCCCAGACCCTGGGCGTCCCGGTCCCGCAGACCAGCCCCAGCGGCACGCCCAGCCCGGGCGCGACCACCACGACGCCGGCTCCGGGCGGCACCACCGAGGCCCCTGCCCCAGGCGGCACCACCGAGACGCCGGCCCCGGAGAACACCGGGACGCCGGCCCCGAACGTCAGCTGACGCCGCGACGCTCCAGGTAGGTAGCCAGCCCGCCGACCGGCGGGCTGGCTACCGCCGTCGCAGGGGACCTGGTCGGCACCGTCGTGGCGGGGCCCCGGTCGGTCGTGGCCGTGGGACCGGTCGGCGTCGTCGCGGGGGTCAATCCGCGCCGGCCAGTCCGATCGCGAACGCCTCCTCCAGGTCGTGCTGCGAATACGCCCGGAAGGCGATGTGTGACTCAGTGTTGATCACCCCGGGCACCTTGGAGATGCTGCCGGCGATGACCCGGGCGATCTGGTCGAACTCCCGGACCCGCACGATGGCGATCAGGTCGACGTGCCCGGCCACCGAGTAGACCTCGCTCACCCCGGGCAGGGCCGCCAGGTTCTCGGCCACCTCGGGAATCGAGTCGGTGGCGCAGTCGATCAGTACGATCGCGGTGATCACTGGTCTGCCCTTCGTCGTGCGGCCACTCCACGCCGGTCGCGGCGTCAACGACCATGGTAGGGCCCGGCCGGGGGGCGCACCGGGCGAGTCGGGGGCGCACCGCGGGGCCGGCCGTGACGTGCGGGGG
>NZ_SMKJ01000022.1:0-39652 GCF_004348615.1 Micromonospora sp. KC207 | reverse complement strand
TTGTTAACACACGTGTGTTAACAAGGGGCCCCTCCTTACAAATAGCTGAACGGACGAGTCGTGCGGGGCAGCGCTCCTCGATCTTGGTCGCTACGGTGTCGTCTGCTCGTCCATCCCTCGGAAGGAACCCCCGTGTCAGAGCCGGTCGCCCCGCACCCCGCCGCGCCGCCCGAGGACGCGCCGCGCCCCGTCGACCCGCCCGCCGACCGGGAGGCCGGGCAGCCTGCGGGGCCGCCGCCGCAGCGACCGGCGACGGAGCCGGTAGCGCAGCCAGCGACGGAACCGGCAGCGGCGCAGGGCAAGGGTGACGCCGCACAGTCCGAGGAGCAGCCGGAGAAGGAGCCGAGCGACGCGGAGCAGCCGGAGGCGAAGCGGTCTGCCGCCCGCAAGGTGCTCGGCGTGGTCGCAGCCCTGCTCGCCATCGGGGTGGTGGCGGCGCTGAAGTTCGGCCTCGGCGGTGCTGTGGCCGCCGCGTTCGACTCCGACGGGACCGCGAAGGCGAAGGCCGGCGACTGCCTCGCCGAGCTGCCGGACGTGGCCGAGGGGGAGCGCAAGGACGCCCGTGGCGCGCAGGTGGTGGCCTGCACGTCGACCGAGGCGGTGTACACGGTGGTCGGTCGCCTCGACGGCCAGACCGAGGGGCAGGCGCGTACGGGCGAGGCGTGCGAGCCGTTCCTCCAGCCCGGGCAGGCCGGCTACTTCTTCTACAACATCAAGCCGGGCAGCACCGGCTACCTGCTCTGCCTCACCAGGAAGGCAGCCTGACCGGGCCGGCACGGCGGGCCGGGCCCGGACCCGAACGGGCCCGGCATGACCGGTGGTCGGACAGAGGTCGGCATACCAGGAGTCACCAGCAGCCGAACAGGAGGTGAATGCCACTGTCTCGGCGTCTTCCAACAGCGGGACAGGGCGTGGCAGGCTACCGGCACGTAGGAACACCCTGCGACCAGCCAACGATGACTGACCGCGAGGAGGACGGGCCAATGGGCGAGATGGTGAGCTTCGCCAGCAACGGGGGGACGAGCGAGGGGTATCTCGCGATACCCTCCGGCGGTGCGGCCAACCCGGCGGTCATCGTCATCCAGGAGTGGTGGGGGCTCGTACCCCACATCCGGTCGGTGGCGGACCGCTTCGCCGAGGCCGGCTTCGTGGCGCTCGCCCCGGACTTCTACCACGGCGAGTCGACCGGTGAGCCGGACGAGGCCCGGCGGCTGCTGATGGGCCTGCGGATGGACGAGGCGGCGAAGGACATCGCCGGCTCGGCGGAATACCTGGCGGCGCGGCCCGAGGTGGCGGGCAAGGTCGGCTGCGTCGGCTTCTGCGCCGGAGGCAGCCTGGCCCTGTGGTCGGCGACGCTGTCCGAGCGGATCGTCGCCACCGCCGGTTTCTACCCGATGCTGCCATGGGAGAAGATGCGCCCCGAGTGGGCCGACTACGCGGGCAAGTCGGCGATCATCCACTGCTCCGAAGAGGACGGCACCTCGGCCGCACCGGGCGTGCGGACCGCCCGGTCCGCGATCGAGGCGGCCGGCGGTAGCTGCGTCCTCTACGACTACCCGGGCAGCCGGCACGCGTTCTTCAACGACGACCGGCCGGAGGCGTTCGACCAGCGCGCCTCGGCCAGCGCCTGGGCTCGCACCCTCGAACTGTTCCGGGCGAAGCTTGGTTGAGGCCCGTATCCCCGACGAGGTGGTCGCCCGCGCCGCGCGGGCGACCGACCTGGTCGACCTCGACGGCGCGGTCAGCGACTGCTTCGCCTGCCCGCGCCTGGTCGCCTGGCGGGAGGAGGTCGCCCGGACGAAGCGGGCCGCCTTCCGCGACCAGGCGTACTGGGGGCGGCCGGTGCCCGGCTTCGGCACCTCCGACGCCCGGATCGGCATTCTCGGCCTGGCCCCGGCCGCGCACGGCGGCAACCGCACCGGGCGCATCTTCACCGGCGACCGCTCCGGCGACGTGCTCTTCGCCGCCCTGCACCGCGCCGGCCTGGCCAACCAGCCGACGAGCGTCGCCGCCGACGACGGCCTCGCGCTGCGCGCCCTGCGGATCTTCGCCGCCGTGCGCTGCGCGCCGCCGGACAACAAGCCCACCCCGGTTGAGCGGGACACCTGCGCCCCGTGGCTGCACCGCGAGGTCGCGCTGATCCGGCCCACCCTGCGCGTCGTGGTCGCGCTGGGCGCGTTCGCGTGGGCCGCGTGGTGGCCGGCGCTCCGCGAGGTGTACGGCGTCCGCCCGCCCAGCCCGCGACCGGCGTTCGGCCATGGGGCACACTGGTCCGGCATGGCCGCACCGGCGCTGCTGGGGTGTTACCACGTCAGTCAGCAGAACACCTTCACCGGGCGGCTGACACCGGGAATGCTGGACGACGTGTTCGCCCGGGCGAAGCAGCTGGCCGGAGTGGACTGACGGGCGTGGGGCGGTGGCGATGGACCTCAGCGTGCTGCGCAGGTGGTGGCCGGTCGTCGCGGTGATGGCCCTGCTCGCCGCCGCCGCGCTGGCCGCCGGCCACTCGTCGCTCGGCGCGAGCCGCATCCCGCCCGCCGTCGACAACATCCCGTACGTGCCGGAGTACCCGTCGGCGCAGCCGTCGCCGTCGATTCCGGTCGAGCCGCGCGACGCCGGGGAGGCCACCCGCGCGCACATCCCAGAGTGGCTGGGCACCGTCGTGGTGGCCCTGCTCGGCCTGGCGATCGCCGTGGCCCTCGGCTACCTGGCCTGGACGCTGATCCGGGGGGCGGCCCGCCGTACCACCCGGGCGCTGCCGGCCGACCGGGCCCGGCGTACCGCCGAGGGCACCGCCCGCGAGGTGGTGGCCGCGCTCGACGCCGGCCTGGTCGAGCTGGACGACGCCGACGTGGACCCGCGCACCGCCGTGATCGCCTGCTGGGTGCGCCTGGAGGAGGCCGCCGACGCGGCCGGGGTGGCGCGGCTGACCGGCGACACCCCCACCGACCTGGTCACCCGCCTGCTGCGCGGCGACCCGGACGCGGGGGTGCCGGCGATCGTCAGCGCCGACGTGCTGGCCGAGTTCGCCCACGTCTACCGGGAGGCCCGGTACGCCACCCGCCCGGTCGACGAGCGCACCCGCGACCAGGCCCGGGCCGCGCTGCGCCGGCTGCGCGGCGAGCTGACGGCCGTCGCGGCCGGCGGGGGGCCGGAATGAGCACCAGCATCGACGACCTGCTCGGCTTCGAGGAGGAGCAGCCGGCGCAGGAGGGGGCCGCCCGGGGCGGCCGGGTCGGCGGCGCGCTGAGGACCCTCGCGGTGGCCGGGGCGCTGACCGCCGTGGTGGTGGCCGGGCTGCGTACGGTCGGGCTCCAGCTCTCGCTGTGGGTGGTCGTCGCCGGGGTCCTCGCCCTGCTCGCCGTCCGCCGGGTCACCGCCGCGCTCGCCCCGCCGCCCCCGCCCCGGTCCGGCGCCCGGATCGCTGCCGGCGAGGAGGACGGCCACTACCACTGGGCCGCCCGGGACGCGCTGCGCGCCGCGATCAACGGCTGGGAACGGCCGCTGGACTGGTCGGCGGGCAACCCGCGGCGGTTCGCCGAGCGGATCCTGCCCCGACTCGGCGAGCTGGCCGACGAGCGGCTGCGCCAGCGGCACGGCCTGACCCGTGAGTCCGACCCGGTCCGCGCCCGGGCCCTGATGGGCGACCGGCTCTCGGCGTTCCTCGACACCCCGCTCCGCCGCACCCCGTCGCCGCGCGACCTCGCGGTGATCGTCGCCGAACTGGAGAGAATCTGATGAAGGACGTGGACCGGACCGTGCCCGCCGCCGAGGTCGGCCGCTTGGCCCGGGCGGTGCTGGACGCGGTCGGCTCGGTCGTGGTCGGCAAGCGGGACGCCCTGGAGCTGGTCCTCGCCGGCATCCTGGCCGGCGGCCACGTGCTGCTGGAGGATCTGCCCGGCCTGGGTAAGACGCTGACCGCCCGCTCCTTCGCCCAGGCCCTCGGGCTGGACTTCCGCCGTCTCCAGTTCACCCCCGACCTGCTTCCCGCCGACGTCACCGGCTCCTTCCTGTACGACCAGCGCACCGGCGACTTCTCCTTCCGCGCCGGCCCGGTCTTCACCAATCTGCTGCTCGCCGACGAGATCAACCGGACGCCGCCGAAGACCCAGTCGGCGCTGCTGGAGGCGATGCAGGAGAAGCAGGTCTCGGTGGAGGGCGTCACGTACCGGCTGGACGAGCCGTTCCACGTCCTGGCCACCGCCAACCCGATCGAGTACGAGGGAACCTACCCGCTGCCGGAGGCGCAGCTCGACCGTTTCCTGCTGCGGGTGTCGTTCGGCTACCCGGAGCGGGAGGAGGAGTGGGAGGTACTGCGCCGGCGGATGGGCCGCCGCCGCGAGGAGGCCGACATCGCCCCGGTCGTCGACGCCGCCACCCTGCGGGCCATGCAGGCCGCGCTGGAGGACGTGGTGGTGGAGGACTCCATCGGCCGGTACATCGTGGCGCTCACGGCGGCCACCCGGGAGCATCCGTCGGTGCTGGTCGGGGCGTCGCCGCGCGGCTCGCTGGCGCTGCTGCTGCTGGCCCGCGCCCGGGCGGTCTTCGCCGGCCGGGACTACGTGGTGCCCGAGGACGTCAAGGAGGTGGCCGCGCCGGCCCTGGCGCACCGGATCACGCTGCGCCCGGAGATGTGGCTGCGCCGCGTCGACCCGTCCTTCGTGGTCGGTGAGGTGCTCGACCAGACCCCGGCCCCGGCCAGCGGCGCGCTCCCGAGCTACGCCGCCGGCCGGCCGGGGCGCTGACGGCCGTGCCCACCCCCGAGGGGCAGCAGGTGGCGGGCTGGGTGCCCACCTGGGCGCTGGGCCGGGCGGTGCTGCTCGCCGGCCTGCTGCTGATCGCCGGGGTGCTGCTCGGCCGGGTCGACCTGGTCGTGCTGGCCGTGCCGTTCGCGCTCGGCACCGCGTACGCGCTGCGCCGCCGGCCCACGGCGGGCCCGCAGCTGTGGATCACCGCCGACGAGGGGCACCTCGTCGAGGGCGGGAAGTTCGGCGGCACGGTCACCGTCGGCAACCCGGACACGGTCGGCTACGACGTGGCGGTGGTCCGCACCCGCGTCTCACCGTGGCTGCTGGTGGAACGGGCCGGCGTCGGCGGAGCCCGGGTGGACCTGTCCCGCAGCGGCGTGGACCGGCCCTTCGTCACCGTCGTCGACACCGGCACTGCGGTCGACCTGGAGCTGGCCGGGAAGGCCCGGCGCTGGGGCCGGCACCCGATCGGCCCGGCCGGCGCGCGGGTCGCCGCCGCCGGGGGCCTGCTGGTTTCCCGGGCGGCGATCACCGAGCCGGTCCGGTTCCGGGTGTACCCGAGGACGGAGCCGTTCGAGGCGGTGGAGGCGATGCCCCGGGCCGCCGGCCTGGTCGGCGCGCACCACTCCCGCCGCCCCGGCGAGGGCGGAGAGCTGGCCGGGGTGCGGGTCTTCGGCCCCGGCGACCGGCTGCGCCGCGTCGACTGGCGGGTGTCGCTGCGGGCCCGGCAGCTACACGTGGCCGCCACGCTGTCGGACCGGGACGCCGAGGTGGTCGTCCTGCTCGACGTGCTCGCCGAGGCCGGCCGCTCCGGTGGCGTCGGCGGGCCCGCGTCGGTGCTGGACACCACTGTCCGGGCCGCCGCCGCGATCAGCGAGCACTACCTGCACCGGGGCGACCGGGTGGCGATGCTGGAGTACGGGCCGGCGGCCCGCCGGCTGCGCCCCGCCACCGGCCGCCGGCAGTACCTGACGCTTCTGGAGTGGCTGCTCGACGTGCGCGCCGAGTCGTCACCGCACGAGCCGTACGACCAGGTCTTCGGCCCGCAGATCCTCTCCTCGGACGCGCTGGTGGTGGTGCTCACCCCGCTGCTGGACGAGCGGTCCGCCCAGATGCTGGCCCGGATGGCCCGGTCCGGGCGGTTCGTGGTGGCGGTGGACACGCTCCCGGCCGACCTGCCGCCGCCGGGCCGGCATGGCTGGTCCGAGGTGGCCTTCCGGCTGTGGCGGCTGGACCGGGACACCATGATCGGCCAGCTCCGCGAGCACGGCGTGCCGGTGGTCGGCTGGGCCGGGGCGGGCAGCCTCGACCAGGTCCTGCGCGACGTGGCCCGGCTCGCCACCGCCCCGAGGGTGGGCGGCCGGTGAGCGGGGGAGCACAGCCGACGAGCGAACAGGGGCGGAACCGGTGAACCCGGTCGAGGCGGTGACCGAGCGCGCCCGGGCGGTGCGCGCGGTGGTGAACCGGGTCAGCGCGGCCCCGCTGCTGGTGCGCGCCGGGGTCTTCGGCACGGCGCTGGCGGGCCTGCTGCTGGCGTACCCGGTGCAGGTCCTCACCGGCCGCCCGCTGGCCGGCCTCGCGCTGGTGGCGCTGCTGCCGGCGGTCGGGCCGCGCCGGATCTGGCCGACGTTCGCCGCCCTGGTCACCGCAGGCGGCTGGCTGCTGGCCACCGAGGGGTACGGCCGCCCGGTCGCGCTCTGGCGGCTGCTCGCCGTGGCGGCGGCCCTGTACCTGGCCCACTCGCTGGCCGCGCTCGCGGCGCTGCTGCCGTACGACGCGGTGGTGGACCCGGAGCTGATCGTGCGCTGGCTCACCCGGGCTGGCGGGGTGCTGCTCGGCTCGGCGGTGCTGGGGGTGCTCCTCGTCCGGGTCGCCGACGTAGGCCCGGACCGGGGCCACCTCGCCGTGACGGTCGCCGGGTTGCTGGTGGCGGTCGTGTTGAGCGCGTTGCTGGGGTGGCTGCTGCGGCGCAGATGACGGAACGCGGGCGCACGTTGTGCAGGTCACAGGTGTTGTGCTCCGTCACAAAGGGGGGTCTCGAAAGGGGTTAGCCGAGCCGGCGGGGGAAAGATGGTAGGCGTGAATCCGAAGCGGATCCTTGTCGTCGGTGCCGGGCACGTCGGTCTCTATGCCGCTCTTCGTCTGTCGAAGAAGCTCTCCTCGCGGGAGGCGGAGGTCGTCGTCGTCGACCCGCAGCCGCACATGACGTACCAGCCGTTCCTTCCGGAGGCGGCGGCCGGCAACATCTCCCCCCGGCACTCCGTGGTGCCGCTGCGGCGGGAGTTGCGGCGGTGCAAGGTGGTGGCCGGCACGGTCATCCGGATCGAGCACGACCGCAAGGTGGCCACGGTGCAGCCGATCAGCGGCCCGACCCGGGAGATCCCCTACGACCACGTCGTGGTGGCCCCCGGTTCGGTCTCCCGGACGCTGCCGATCCCGGGCCTGCACGAGCACGGCATCGGGTTCAAGACCATCGGCGAGGCCATCTACCTGCGCAACCACGTGCTGGACCGGCTCGACGTGGCGGCGGCCACGCCGGATCCGGAGGTGCGCCGCAGCGCCCTGACGTTCACCTTCGTCGGCGGCGGGTACGCGGGCATCGAGGCGCTGGCCGAGATGGAGGACATGGCCCGCGACGCGCTGCGGTACTACCCGGAGCTCGAGCCGGAGGACATGCGCTGGGTGCTGGTGGAGGCGACCCAGCGGGTGCTGCCCGAGGTCGACCGGGACATGGGCGCCTACACGGTGCAGCAGCTACTCAAGCGGAACATGGACATCCGGCTGGACACGCGCCTGGAGTCCTGCCTCGACGGGGTGGTGAAGCTCTCCGACGGCGACAGCTTCCGCTCCGACACGATCGTCTGGACGGCCGGCGTCAAGCCGTCGCCGATGCTGGACGCCACCGACTTCCCGCGCGACGAGCGTCGCCGCGTCACCTGCCTGCCGACCCTCCAGGTCGTCGACGGCGACCGGCTGGTCGAGGGCGCGTGGAGCGCCGGTGACTGCGCGGCGGTGCCGGACCTGACCAAGGAGGCGGGCAATTTCTGCTCGCCGAGCGCCCAGCACGCGGTGCGCCAGGCCGCCCGGATGGCCGACAACATCGCGAACGTGATCCGCGGTCGGCAGCCGGTCGACTACAAGCACAAGCACGTGGGCAGCGTCGCCAGCCTCGGCCTGCACAAGGGCGTCGCCCAGGTCTACGGCATCAAGATGACCGGCTGGCCGGCGTGGTTCATGCACCGGACGTATCACATGTCCCGGATTCCGTCGTTCAACCGTAAGGTCCGGGTCGTAGTGGACTGGTCGCTGGCGTTCTTCCTCAAGCGCGAGGTGGTCGCGCTCGGTCAGCTCCACGACCCGCGCGAGGAGTTCGCCGAGGCATCCCAACCCCGCACCTGAGGTGTAAAAGACACGTCGTCCTGCCGAACGTCGGTCGCCGCGGTGGTCCACCACGGCGGCGCGGGCACCACGACGGCCGCCGCGCAGGCCGGCACGCCGCAGGTCATGATCCCTGAGGTGTACGACCAGCACTACCTCGCGCGACGAGTCGACGAACCCGGCGCTCACACGAACCCGTCGAACCCAGCGTGGTTTCGTTGGTCGCGGGCTCATGATGATGTCGGCGGCCACCGCGCGCGACGGCAGTTCCGGCACGGAAAGCAGGCCGGGCGCGGCGCATGGGCGGGGCAGGCGTCAGGTGCGCCAGATCCAGGCGTCGGCGATCCGCTCGCCCGGGCCGTAGAGCTGGTCCAGGGTGGCGCGCAGGTCGTCCTCGTGGCGGGTGCCAGCGGCCAGCGCGAAGCAGGACGCGCCCCAGCGGGCGGCGTCCCGGGCGGCCTGCCGCCGTTCGGCGTCGCCGACGGCCGGCCGGCCGCCCCGCTTCGCCACGTCGGTGAGCAGGGCCGACGTGGGGCGCTTCCAGGTGCCCATGGCGGCGGTGCCGTCCTTGCCGTACGGGCCGATGAAGAAGCCCTCGGGCAGGCCGAACTCCGCGTCGGCCGCCGTGGCCCACCGCATCGGCCACGGCTCCTTCGGTGTGGGCAGCGGCACCGGCACCAGCACCCCGCCGGGGCGGACGCACTCCCGCCAGTGGCCGGCGGTGACGAACTCCGGCAGCGACGGCCGCTCGGCGGTGGGCAGCGGGACCGGCAGGATCGGCAGCAGCGCGACCCCGACCGCCGCCGGGACCAGCCGGCGGGCCCGCCCGGTGCCCCGCAGCGCCCGGTCCACGGCCAGCACCAGCATCGTGGCGGCCAGTGGCAGCACGGCCAGGGCGAACCGCATCGGCAGCGCCCCGTCCACCACGGGCAGACCACCGAGCAGGGCGTACGGCCCGGGGAGGCTGGTCCGGTCGCCGGCGACGACCACGTCCGGGCCGAGCGACAACGCGCCCATGACCAGCGCACCGGCCGCGCAGGCGAGCACCAGCGGGCGGCGGCCCAGCCAGATCGCGCAGCCGGCGGCGACCACGAGCAGGGGCCAGCCGAGGAAGGTGTTGTACTCGGCGGGGCCGGTGGTCAGCCGGGCCGCGTCGTCGCCGCCGGCCACCGACAGCGGGGAGAGGGTCCACCAGCTGCTCATATCGGCCGAGAAGTAGTGCGGGCTGAACATCCCGTCGGCGACGCCCTGCGGGCCGGCGAACTGGAACCACAACGGGTACCCCAGCACGAGCAGGGCCAGTCCGGCGGCGACCAGGATCCCACCGGCGAAGCCGGGCAGCGCCCGCCGCAGCAGCGCCCGGTCGGCCAGCGCGTATGTGACGGCCATCACCAGCAGCGTCAGCGCGCAGAGGAAGAGCACCTCCTCGCCGACGAAGACCTGGATGCTGACCACGGCGGCGAGGCCGACGGCGGAGGTGAGCATGCGGCGCCGGTCCGGCCCTACCCGCCCGGATCCGGCGTCGCCGGTGCCTTCGCCGCGGCGGTCCTCGCCGCGGCGTGACTGGAGACGGTCGGCGTCGGAAGAGCCGCCGCGGCCCAGCGGGTCGGCCGCGCGCAGCAGCCGGACCACCAGCCAGACGATCACCGGGACCAGCCACTGGGCGGTCATGTGCAGGTGGCTGTTGGTCTGCGAGACCATCCCCGGCCCGAAGCCGCACAGCCCGGCGCCGAGCGCGGCGGCCAGCCGGCGGGCCCCCAGGACGCGGGTGAAGAGCAGGTGCCAGGCGAGGGCGGTGCCGGCCAGGTTGAGGCCGGCGAGCACGGCGAAGGTGACCGGAGCGCCGAACAGCAGGGTGACCGGGGCGAAGAGCACCCCGAGCGCGATGACCGTGGTGTTGGCCATCAAGTTCACCCCGTCCGGGGCGTTGAGCCGGTCGGTGAGCAGACCGAAGTCGCCGAGCAGGGCGCGCGAGTCGACGGCCAGGAACCACTCGTAGAGGGCCTGGTCCTCCGGGTTGAGCGCCAGCACCCGGCCGGACGGGTCCGGCCAGAGCCCGTGGGTGAGCCAACCCGCGAGGGCCGTGAACAGCAGCCCGACCAGCAAATCGCCCCGGTGTCGGGCGGCGGCGCCCCGGAACCGGACCCACCGGCCCGCGGCCGGTGCCGGGACGTCGGGACGGAGTGCCTGGGCGGGGGCGGCGTCGGGGACCGTTCGGGCTGCGCTGCTCACGGGTCGACCCTAGTGCGGGAGCGCCGGCGGGGTACGCCGGGTCGTCGCGGACCAGCTACGGTGACACTGCACCGGCGCGTGGCGATGCGCGGGGCCGCCCTGCCCGGGTGGTGGAACGGCAGACACGGCCGCCTTAAAAGCGGCTGCCGCAAGGCGTGCGGGTTCGACCCCCGCCCCGGGCACCGTGCCTCTCAGCTTCTTCACAGCTCCTCCGTCGCTCGTTGATCTCCACGGCGTCGAGCGGTGCGTCTACCCTGGAAGGGCACGTTCACGTGCGACGACCCCCTGAGGGAGGCCTGACAGTGAAGACTTCGAACCCGGTGCTCGCCCGACTCGGCCAGGCGGCCGAGCGGGAACGGGCCACCGGGTACGCCCCGACCGGGCCCTACGGGCAGCCCGGCTATCCGCAGCAGTACCCGGGCGCGACCGGCTTCCCGGCCGCGCCGCCCACCGTGACGCCGATGTCGATCGACGACGTGGTGGTCAAGACCGTCATGTTGCTGGGCATCCTCGGCGCGTCCGCCGCAGCGGCCTGGGTGCTCGTCCCGGACGCGCTGCTCGGCGTCGCCTGGATCGGCGCGGCGGTCGTGGGCCTGGTCCTCGGCCTGATCATCTCGTTCTCCCGGATGGCGAACCCGGCGCTGGTCATCGCGTACGCCGTCGTCGAGGGCGTCTTCGTCGGCATGGTGAGCAAGGCGTTCAACTCGCTCTACGACGGCATCGTGCTCCAGGCCGTGGTGGCCAGCTTCGGCGTGTTCTTCCTGATGGCCATGCTCTACAAGGCGCGGGTCATCCGGGCGACCCCGAAGTTCGTCCGCGGCATGGTCGCGGCGATGGTCGGCCTGTTCGCGGTGATGATGATCAACCTCGTGCTGGCGCTCTTCGGCGTCAACACCGGCCTGCGCGACGGCAGCCCGCTGGCGATCGGCTTCAGCCTCGTCTGCATCGTGGTCGCGTCGCTGAGCTTCGTGCTCAGCTTCGCGGAGGTCGAGCAGGGCGTCCGGATGGGCCTGCCCCAGCGCTACTCCTGGACGGCCGCGTTCGGCATCCTGGTCAGCCTGGTCTGGCTCTACATCGAGATCCTGCGCCTGCTGAGCTACTTCCAGGGCGACGACTGACCGTCGTCCCCGACGGTGCCCGCCCCGCGATCTGCGGCGGCGGGCGCCGTCGTCTCCGGGCCGGGCGACCCGCCGGCTACCTGCGCCGCTGACGTTGGCCGGCACGAGCCGGTGCCGGGGCGGCCCGGGCGGCGTCCGTAGACTCGGCGTGGTGAGCGCAGTGGAACTGGGCCGGGCGGTGGAGCTGCTGGTCCGTCAGGTCGGGCACTGGCAGCAGCCGCGCTGGGCGGCGAGCGCCGGGGGCGGCAACGTGTCCCGGGCCGACCTGGTGCACCGGCTGGCGCAGGAGATCGCGAACCTTGCCGCCGACGCCGAGGGGCAGCCCCGCCGGGCGGTGCCCCGGCTCGACAACGACCTCGTCCTGCCTGACCAGCTCAGGGTGGTCGCCGCCGACCTGCTGGCGGCGGCCCCGCCCGCCGGGGCGCTGGCCCGGGCCGCCGCCGCGGTGACGGCGACCCGATCCGCGCTCTGACCGCCGCGCTCCGCGGGGTGGTCGGCCTGCCGGCACCGGGCCGGGGTGCCGGTTGTACGTCGCCCCGGCCAGCCGGGCCTCAGCTCAGGCGTTCCAGGACCATGGCCATGCCCTGGCCGCCGCCGACGCACATGGTCTCCAGGCCGATGCTCTTGTCGTGCCACTGCAGGGCGTTGAGCAGGGTGCCGGTGATCCGGGCGCCGGTCATGCCGAACGGATGGCCGACGGCGATCGCCCCGCCCATCACGTTCAGCTTCTCCTCGCCGACGCCGAGCTGCCGGTAGGAGGGGATCACCTGGGCGGCGAACGCCTCGTTGATCTCGACCAGGTCGATGTCGTCGATGGTCATCCCGGCCCGGCGGAGGGCCTGCTTCGACGCCTCGACCGGCCCGAGGCCCATGATTTCGGGGGAGAGGGCGGTCACGCCGGTGGAGACGATCCGGGCCAGCGGGGTGAGGCCGAGGTCGCGTGCCCGCTGGGCGCTCATGATCACCACAGCCGCCGCGCCGTCGTTGAGCGGGCAGCAGTTGCCGGCGGTGATCCGGCCGTCCGGGCGGAACACGGGCTTGAGCCCGGCCACGCCCTCCAGGGTCACCCCGGGGCGGGGGCCGTCGTCGGTGCTGACCACGGTGCCGTCGGGCGTGGTGACCGGGGTGATCTCCCGGGCCCAGAAGCCGTCGACGATCGCTTTCTCGGCCAGGTTCTGGCTGCGTACGCCGAAGGCATCCATGTCCGCGCGGCTCACGTCGTACGCCTGGGCCAGGTTCTCCGCGGTCTGCCCCATGGTCAGGTAGATGTCGGGCAGTTCCCCGGCGGCGCGGGGGTCGGTCCAGACCTCCGCGCCGCCCTGGGCCCGCCGCGTCGAGCGGTCCCGCGCGGCGGCGAAGCGCGGGTTCTGCCAGTCGCCGCCGACCAGCGCCTGGGCCTCCGGCGGCAGCGCGTCGGAGTTGCCGCGCGCGTACCGGGAGACGGTCTCCACGCCGGCGGAGACGAACACGTCGCCCTCGCCGGCCCGGATCGCGTGCATCGCCATCCGGGTGGTCTGGAGCGAGGAGGCGCAGTAGCGGGTGAGGGTGGCACCGGGCAGGCCGTCGAGACCCATCAGGGTGGCGACCACCCGGGCCATGTTGAAGCCCTGCTCGCCGCCGGGCAGGCCGCACCCGAGGTACAGATCGTCGATCTCGGTGGGATCGAGCTGGGGGATCTTGTCCAGGGCGGCCTGGACGATGGTGGCGGCGAGGTCGTCGGGGCGGACGTCGCGCAGGGAACCCTTGTGCGCCCGACCGATGGGGGAGCGGGCGGTGGCGACGATGACGGCGTCGCGGGACGACTCAGTCGGCATGAGGCAACGTTAACTCGCCGGTAACTTGGCGGGAAGTGGAGCGCCCGGCGGGGAATGTCACCCCGGCCTCGGGTAGGCGGCGCCCGGGGCCGGTGGGCGACGTTCAGTGGCGGGAGGCGACGTTCGCGGCGGCGGCGACGGCCGGGAGCAGGGCGTGCGCCCAGATCCGGTACCCGTCGGCGGACGGGTGGAAGCCGTCGTGGCAGAACGTGCCGGCGTCGGCCCGGAACACGGGGCCGGTCTCGGTGCCCAGGTCGACCACCGTGCCGCCCGCGTCGAGCACGGCGGTGGTCTGCGCGCGGGCGATCCGCCGGCCGGACCAGCCGACCACCTGCCGCAGCGGCGGCGCGATCGCGCGGGCCGCGCCGAGATCCGGGCAGGTGCCGACGACCACCTCGACGTTCGCCTCACGCAGCCGCCGCACGGCCGAGCCGAGGTACGCCCCGGCCTCGGCCGGACTGCGCAGCGCGGTGGCGTCGTTGGTGCCGATCAGGATCACCGCCACGTCGGGGCGCGGGCCGAGCAGTGCCCGGGCCACCTGGGTGGCCAGGTCGGTGGAGCGGGAGCCGGAGACCCCGACGCTGGACAGGTACACCCGGCGACCGGAAGGCCCCTCGGCGAGCAGGTCCGCCAGCTGCCCGCCGACGGTGTCGCTGAGCCGGGCCACCCCCACCCCGAGCGCGGACGAGTCGCCGAGCAGGACCAGTCGCAGCGGCGGCGCCCCGGCCCGGCCGATCGTGGCGCGCAGGGCCAGGCCCAGCTCCGGCTGGGCGTACGGGCGGTTACGGGCCAGGAACGCCTCACCGGCCAGGACGGCCGCGCCGCCGATCGTCCCGGCGATCAGGGACATCGCCGCCACTCTGCCCAGCCGGACGGCGATCTCCGCGCCGAGGCCCCGGTCACCACCGCCGCGCCTGCCGCTGTGCTCGGTCATGGCCGTTCCTCCAGTGTGGGTGAGTCGGCGGCCGGGCCGATCTGCGGCACCGCGCCGACACCGAAGAACGCCCGCCGGCGCAGTTGCGCCCACCGCCCGCCGGGCCCGCGGTCGCGGCCCCGCACCTGGGTGGCACTGACCTCCGTGCCGGCGTGCCGGGCCGCCTCCTGGGCGGCCTCCGGCAGCGACCGTACGCCCTCGCCACGGGCGAGACCAGGGGGACGCTCCTGCACCCCGCCCAGCGCGGAGAGCACCGTCGGCAGCAGCGCGGCGGCGGCCATCGCGTACCCCTCTGCGGAGGGGTGGAACCTGTCCCAGGCGAACATCCGGGTCGGCTCGGCGACGAACCGGGGGCCCAGCAGGTCGCCGAGGGAGACCGTCCAGCCGCCCGCCTCGACCACCGCCACCGTCTGGGCGGCGGCGAGCTGCCGGCTCCACCGCCGGGCCAGCCAGCGCAGCGGCGGTTGGATGGGTTGGATGGCCCCGAGGTCGGGGCAGGTGCCGACCACCACCTCGCAGCCGGCCCCGCGCAGCGCGCGGACCGCGTCGACCAGATAGCGCACCGCCAGGACCGGCGGGGTGCGGTTGGTGACGTCGTTGCCGCCGATCAGGATCACCGCGACGTCCGGCGTAACCTCCAGCGCAGCCTCCACCTGCGGCTTCAGCCCCGACGAGATGGCACCCACCACGGCGAACCGGCGCAACCGGACCGGCCGGTGCAGCCGGCGGGACAGCCCGGTGGCCAGCAGCGAGCCGGGCGTCTCCCGGCGGCGGTGCACGCCGTACCCGGCGGCGGAGGAGTCGCCGAGGACGACCATGGTCAGCGGCCGACCGGGAAGCTTCGCGCCGTAGACGCCGTCGCAGCGGGGCGGGGGCGCCTCGGCCATCGGGATGGTGCGCCGGGCCTGCCGGGCCTGGCCGAGCAGGACGCCCGTGGTCGCCGCGACGGCCGCGGCGGTGGCGCCCGTGCCGATCGCCGCGAGGCGGGCGACCCGTCCCGCGTGCTGCCAGCGCGGACCGGGCTGCCAGCGCGGACCGGGCTGCTCGCGCGGACCGGCCGGTGCGACGGAACCAGCGACCCCCATACGTCGACATTATCGCGCCGGTACGACACGCCGCTGTCGTCGTACTGCCCGGTTCGTGGCTGGGATCCGACGGTTGCGGGTACCACTTGCGTCGACACCGCACGCTGTCAGTCGGAGAGGAGCGTGGAGATGGGGAAGACACTGAAGCGCGGCACGGCGTTCGCGGCGCTGGCCCGGGCGCTGACCGCCGGGGCACGGGGCGGCCCGTCGCTGGGGGCCCGGCTGGCGGCCCTGCCCCGGATGATCCGGGCAACGATCCGGGGCGAGTACGACGGCGGCCTCCGGTTGGCCCTGATGACTGCGGCGACGGCGTACGTCGTCTCGCCCATCGATCTGCTTCCGGAGATCCCGCTGGCGGTCTTCGGCCTGGCCGACGATGCCGTGATGGTGACCTGGCTGGCCGGGGCGGTGCTCTCGGAGAGCGAGCGGTTCCTGGAGTGGGAGGTCCGTCGCGCCTCCGTCATCCCAGGTCATGTGGTGCCCTGACGGGACGTACCCTGGGCGTCGAATCAACATCTGCCCGGCCGCCGACGCCGGTGCCGCAACGAAGGGCACAACGAGGTGCAGTACTACGACAACGTCGTCGAGATGATCGGCAACACCCCGCTGGTACGGCTGCGCAACGTGACCGAG
Source organism: Micromonospora sp. KC207 (assembly GCF_004348615.1). Classification (NCBI taxonomy): domain Bacteria; kingdom Bacillati; phylum Actinomycetota; class Actinomycetes; order Micromonosporales; family Micromonosporaceae; genus Micromonospora; species Micromonospora sp. KC207. Next base: position 23,710 of record NZ_SMKJ01000022.1, on the reverse strand, counting down.
GGCATCCGGGCCACCGTGCTGGCGAAGGTGGAGTACCTCAACCCGGGCGGCTCGGTGAAGGACCGCATCGCGCTGCGCATGGTCGAGGACGCCGAGGCAGCAGGCATCCTGCGGCCGGGTGGCACCATCGTCGAGCCGACCAGCGGCAACACCGGCGTCGGCCTGGCCCTGGTGGCCCAGCTCAAGGGCTACCGGTGCGTGTTCGTCTGCCCGGACAAGGTCAGCCAGGACAAGCAGGACGTGCTGCGGGCGTACGGGGCCGAGGTGGTGGTCTGCCCGACCGCCGTCGCGCCGGAGGACCCCCGCTCCTACTACAACGTCTCCGACCGGCTGGCCCGGGAGATCCCCGGCGCGTGGAAGCCCGACCAGTACAGCAACCCGGCCAACCCGCGCTCGCACTACGAGACCACCGGCCCGGAGCTGTGGAAGCAGACCGGCGGCGAGCTGACCCACTTCGTGGCCGGGGTGGGCACCGGCGGCACCATCTCCGGCATCGGGCGGTACCTCAAGGAGGCCTCCGGCGGGCGGGTGAAGATCGTCGGGGCGGATCCGGAGGGTTCGGTCTATTCCGGCGGCACCGGCCGGCCGTACCTGGTAGAGGGGGTCGGCGAAGACTTCTGGCCCACCACCTACGACCGGGGCATCGCCGACCAGATCGTGGAGGTCTCCGACAAGGCGTCGTTCGAGATGACCCGGCGGCTGGCCCGCGAGGAGGGGCTGCTGGTCGGCGGTTCCTGCGGGATGGCCGTGGTCGCCGCCCTGGAGGTGGCCCGCGCCGCCGGCCCGGACGACGTGGTCGTGGTGCTGCTGCCGGACAGCGGCAAGGGGTACCTGTCGAAGATCTTCAACGACGCGTGGATGGCCCGGTACGGCTTCCTCGACAACTCCGGCACCGAGCCGACCGTGGCCGACGCGCTGACGGGCAAGCCCGGCGGGCTGCCCGAGCTGGTGCACGTGCACCCGACCGAGACGGTCCGCGACGCCATCGACTACATGCGCGAGTACGGCGTCTCGCAGCTTCCGGTGCTCAAGGCCGAGCCGCCCGTGGTCACCGGCGAGGTGGCCGGCTCGGTCGCCGAGAAGGACCTGCTCGACGCCCTGTTCACCGGCCAGGCACACCTGCACGACACGATCGAGCGGCACACCGCGGACCCGCTGCCGATGATCGGCGGCGGCCAGCCGGTGAGCGAGGCGGTCGCCCTGCTGGAGAAGTCCGACGCGGCGCTGGTGCTGGTCGACGGCAAGCCCAAGGGCGTGCTCACCCGGCAGGACCTGCTCGCCCATCTCGGCGCCCGCTGACGCCCGGAGCGGCTACCGACGTCCCAGGGACCACCGACGTCCCAGGAACCACCGACGTTTGAGAGACCACCGACGTTTGAGGGGCCACTGGCGCCCGGGGCGGCTACCGACGACGCCCCGGGTCGCCAGTAGCCGGGGCGTTGGTGCCGGCAACGGCGTGGGCGGGCGCCGACGTGAGAGTGGACGGGGGCCGACGTGAGAAGGGAACCCTTCTCTACCGTATGCGTCAACAGGGGCCCCTCCTTACACGTCACGGGCGTAGCGGAGCTGGGGGGCGCGGGTTGCGCCGATCCGCTCCTCCCGGCGCTCGCCGGTGGGCAGCCAGCCGCCCCGCTCGTAGAACCGCCGGGCCGCGACGTTGTGCTCCAGCACCCACAGCACCCCCCGGGCCCAGCCCCGGCCCCGCATGGTGGCCAGCGCGTCGCGCATCAGCGCCCGGCCGGTGCCCCGGCCCCGCTCGCCGGGGTCGAGGTGGATGGCGTTGAGCAGCCCCGTCGCCGGGTCGCCCGCGTCGTCCGGGCCGACGTAGCTGAAGCCGATCAGCTGGCCGTCCCGCTCGGCGACGGTCATCAGGTGGTCGTCGCGCTCCCAGGTCCACCGCTCGACCCAGTACCACCCCATCGCCTCCGGCGTCGGATCGGCGAGGGCCTCCGCCGGCAGGAACGAGAAGTACGCCGCCACCCGGGACCGCTGGTGCAGCGCCCCCACCGGGCGCAGGTCGTCGACGGTGGCGTGGCGCAGGATGACCGTCACCTGGCCGAGGCTACCCGCCGGGGCGGGACCGGCACGGTGGTCAGGTCCTCGGCGACGACCAGCTCACCGGCGAAGTGCTCCCGGGCCTCGTCGGCGAAGCGCCCGGCGTCGCCGTAGCGCTGGGAGAAGTGGGTGAGCACCAACGTGCGTACCCCCGACTCGGTCGCCACCCGCGCGGCCTGACCGGCCGTGAGATGCCCGACCTCGGCGGCGAGCGCCGCCTCGGACGCCAGGAACGTCGACTCGATGACCAGCAGATCGGCGTCCTCGGCGAGGGCGTACACGTTGTCGCAGAGCCCGGTGTCCATCACGAACGCGAACCGCTGCCCGGGACGGGCCACGCTCACCTCGTCGCGGGTGACGCGACGCCCGCCAAGGTCGAGGTGGCCGGCGCGCAGCAGCTCACCGACGGCCGGCCCGGCGATCCCGTGCGCGGCCAGCCGCTCCGGCAGCATCCGGCAGCCGTCCGGCTCGACCAGCCGGTAGCCGTACGTCTCGATCGGGTGCCGCAGCCGGCGGGCCTCCAGCGTGCCGCCGCCGCGCAGGGCGACCCGCTGCCCGTCGACGGTGATGGGCCCGACGGCGAGCTCGGCGGTCTCGTGGAAGGAGCTGGCGTGCCGCAGCCGGGCGAAGTAGTCGGCCCCGCCGGCCGGGAAGTGCACCGCCACCGGGTGCGGGACCCGGTCCAGGGAGAGCCGCTGAACGATGCCGGGCAGCCCAAGGCAGTGGTCGCCGTGGAAGTGGGTGACGCAGATCCGGGTCAGGTCGGTGGCGGTGACGCCGGTGTGCAGGAGCTGCCGCTGGCTACCCTCGCCCGGGTCGAAGAGGATCACCTCGTCGTCCCAGCGCAGCACGTACCCGTTGTGGTTGCGCGCCCGGGTCGGGGCCTGGCTGGCCGTCCCGAGCACCATCAGCTCACGCATGGACACGGCATTTCTCCGGCGGGTATGAAGCGACCCCCGGGGCTTCCGTGCTCGCGCACGGGCCGACTGGACTTGGCCGGCACCCCGGGGGTCGGGTGGCTGTCGTGGTTTCGCCGCACCGCTGCCACACGGTCTCGACGATCGTGCACCCGCCTCGCGGCGGGCAGGTTCTCACTGTCGAGGACAGCGGCTAGCGGACAGCCACCTCACGAGTCCGATTGCTATACAAGTCTGGACCACCTCCTTTCCCGTGTACCGCCACGCTATCCACTTCCCCGGGGCGTCGGCAACGAATTTTGGCCAACGGCTCGGCAGCCCTCGGCCGGCGCTGCCGGAGCGATCAGCCAGCGCTGCCGGAGCGATCAGCCAGCGCTGCCGAGGCAGTCAGTCTGCGATGCCGATCGGGCCCTCGCGCGGGCCCTCCTCGCTGGCCGGCTGCACCGCCAGCGACGGGAAGTCGGCCAGGTCGCCCTCCGGCTCGGCGTCCCACTCGGGGAACACCAGGTCGCTCTGGAGGTAGAGGCAGAGCAGTTGGGTGAGGTGGCCCAGCCCGTCGAGGTGGGTGCGCTCGTGGCCGTGGGTGGCGTCCACCCCGAAGCCGAGCAGCGCCACCCGGGCGTGCGCGCCCGCCTCCACCGCCGCCGCCACGTCCGAGCGGTAGTAGTCGAAGACGTCCCGGACCAGGTCCACCCCGTGCTCCCGGGCGATCGAGGCGAGGTTGCGGGTGAGGTGGTAGTCGAACGGTCCCACCCCGTCGCCCATCGCCAGGGTGGCCGCGTGCTCCCGGGACTGCTGCCCGGGGGCGACCACCGCGGCGTCCACGGAGACGATCTCGGCGACGTCCGGGTCGAGGCCGTGACTCGCCCCGTGCCCGATCTCCTCGGTGACGGTGACCAGCAGGTGGGCCGTCACCGCCGGAGTGACCCCCGCGTCGACCATCGCCTTGAACGCGGTGAGCACGGCCGCCACCCCGGCCTTGTCGTCCAGGTGCCGCGACTTGACGTACCCGCTGGGGGTGACCGTGGGGTTGGGCAGGAACGCCACGAAGTCCCCGGCGTCGATGCCGAGCGCCCGCAGACCGGCCTCGTCGTCGACGGGCTCGTCGACCCGGACCTCGACCTGCTCCCAGCCGACCCCCTGGAGGTCGACATCCTCGTTGTAGCGGTGCCCGCTGGCCTTGAGCGGCAGGACCTGGCCGGTGATCACCCGATCCAGGTCGTCGGTGAAGATCCGCACGTGCGCGCCCTCGGCGAACCGGGCGCTGTGCGTGCCGATCTGCTTCAGCTCCAGCCGGCCGTTCTCCTTGAGCCGCTTCACCATGCCGCCGATGGTGTCGGTGTGCACCACGATCGCCCGGTCCGCCCCGGTCTCCCGAGGCCCCGGCAGGCAGGCGCTGAGCGCGCCGCGCCGGGTCAGTGTCGAGGAGATCCCGAGTGCGGAGAGGCGCTCGCCCACGTACTGCTGCACGTGGTCGGTGCGCCCGGACGGGCTCGGGATCTCCACCAGCTCCACCAGCACCTGGCGCAGATAGTCCAGGTCGATCCTCAGCGGGACGGGTTTGCGTGCGGTCATGCCTGAGAGCTTGCCGCACCCGCCGGGGACCAGAGGCGTTGCGGTGCCCGCGTGCCGGGAAAGAGGAGGTCGACGAAGCGCTCGGCGGTCGGCTGCGGCTCGTGGTTGGCCAGGCCGGGCCGCTCGTTCGCCTCGATGAACACGTGCTCCGGCCGGCTCGGGTCGCCGACCAGCAGGTCCAGCCCGGTGACCGGAATGTCCAGCGCCCGGCTGGCCGCCACGCACGCCTCGGCGATCTCCGGGTGCAGCTCGCCGGTAACGTCGTGGATCGTCCCGCCGGTGTGCAGGTTCGCGGTCCGGCGCACGGCCAGCACCGCCCCCTCGGGGAGCACGTCGCGCAGCCCGTACCCGGCCTCGGCGAGCACGTCCCGGGTCATGTCGTCGACCGGGATCCGGGACTCGCCCCCGGTGGCGGCGGCCCGGCGGCGGCTCTGCCGCTCAATCAGCTCGGCGATGTCGTGCACCCCGTCGCCGGTGATCTGGGCGGGCCGGCGGACGGCGGCGGCGACCACCTCGTGGTCGATGACGATCACCCGCAGGTCCTCGCCGTCGCGCATCTGTTCGATCAGCACGTCCGGGCAGAAGCCCCGGGCCAGCGCGACCGCGGCGGTCAGCGCCCGCGGCGTGCGTACCCCGACGGTGATGCCGTTGCCCTGCTCTCCGCGCGCCGGCTTCACCACCACCCGGCCCACCTCGGCCAAGAACGCGGCGTCGGCGTCGGCGGCGTCGGCGGTCGCGGTCCGGCCGGCCGGCACCGACAGGCCCGCCTCGGTGAGGATGCGCCGGGTGACCCGCTTGTCGTCGCACCGGCTCATCGCCACCGCCGAGGTCAGCTCGGACAGCGACTCCCGGGTGACGATCGTCCGGCCGCCGTTGCTCAGCCGCAGCTCGCCCCACCCCGGATCGGTGACCTCCACCCGGATGCCCCGGCGCATCGCCTCGTCGGCGACGATCTTCGCGTACGGGTTGAGCCGGTGGTACCCCTTCGGGGCGGCGGGCAGGAACAGCCGCTGGTTGATCGGGTTCTTCCGCTTCACGCAGAGCGTGGCGGTGCGGTAGAAGCCGAGCCGCTCGTACAGCCGGATCGCCCCGGTGTTCTCGGCCAGCACCGACAGGTCGACGAACGCCCGGCCGCGTGCGGTGAGCCGGGCGGCCAGGTCGGTGAGCAGGGCCTGGCCGGTGCCCGGCGGCGCGGTGTTGGAATCCACGGTGAGACACCACAGGCTGGCCCCGTTGTCCGGGTCGGCGAAGATCGCGACGTGGTCCACGCCGGTGATCGTGCCGACCACGTCCCCGGTGGCGTCCTCGGCGACCAGGTGCAGGAACCGGTCGGTGCGGGCGTTGTCGACCAGCACGTCGACCGGGGCGGTGACCATGCCGTTACGGGCATAGATCCGGTTCACCGCGTCCGCGTCGTCGGCGTCGCGCAGCGTCCGGATCCGCAGCCCGGGCGGCCCGTCGCGCTCCCCGCCGGCCCGCCGCGCGGGCAGCCGCAGCCGGTACGTCAGCGACGGATCGATGAACAGCTCGTCGGGCAGCCGGGACACCAGCACGTGCGGGTCCCGCAGGTAGATGCAGATGTCCCGGGCGCCGGCCGCCTCCGAGCGCAGCACCGCCGCCACGGCGGCCTGCTCGGTGAACGTCTGGCCGAAGACCAGCCGCCCCCAGCCGCAGTCGAGCACCATGCCGTCGCCCGGTGCCGGCCGTTCCCGCTCGGTCTCCGCGTCCGTTGGGGCCTGGGCGGGCACCATCGGGTCACCGCCCGGCCCCACCCGCTCGCGGCGGCGGCCCAGCACCCGTTCCCGGTCGGTGCGCGCCGTACCGGTCGCCAGGGTGTCGCTCACGGTCAGTCGATTCCGTGGCTCTGGAGCCACATTTCCAGGAGTCCCAGCTGCCACAGCTTGTTTCCGTTCAACGGGGTGAGTTCGGCGTTCGGGTCGGCCAGCAGCGCGTCGACGTACTCGGTGCGGAACAGGTTGCGGCGGCGGGCCGCCGGCGCGTGCAGCGCGTCGCGTACCCGGTCGAGGAGCTTGCCCTCGAGGTGGGTGAGGCCCGGCACGGGGAAGTAGCCCTTCGGCCGGTCGATGACCTGGTGCGGCAGGACCCGGCGGCCGATCTCCTTCAGCACGCCCTTGCCGCCCTGGGCCAGTTTCAGCTCCGGCGGGCAGGTCGCGGCGAGCTCCACGAACTCGTGGTCGAGGAACGGCACCCGGGCCTCCAGCCCGTGCGCCATGGTCATGTTGTCGACCCGCTTCACCGGGTCGTCGGTCAGCATGATCTGGGTGTCGATGCGCAGGCCGGCGTCGACGGCGGTGTGCGCGCCGGGCCGGGCCAGGTGGGCGGCCACGAACTCCCGCGCCGCATCGCCGTCGGCCAGCCACGCCGGGTCGAGGACCCGGGCCAGGCCGGCCGCGTTTCGGTCGAAGAAGGCCCTCGCGTACGTCTCGACGGCCCGCTCCCGGTCGACGCCGGCCAGCGGCGGGTACCAGTGGTAGCCGCCCAGGATCTCGTCCGCGCCCTGGCCGGACTGGACCACCTTGACGTGCTTCGACACCTCCTGGCTGAGCAGCCAGAACGCCACGCAGTCGTGGCTGACCATCGGCTCGCTCATCGCCGCCACCGCCGCCTCCAGCGGGGGCAGCAGGTCCCGGGCGGCCACCCGGATCTGGTGGTGGTCGGTGTCGAACGTCTTCGCCACCAGGTCGGAGTAGACGAACTCGTCGCCGGACCGGCCGCCGACGGCGTCGAAGCCGATGGAGAACGTGGACAGGCCGCGCTGCCCCTGCTCGGCGAGCAGGGCGACGACCAGGCTGGAGTCCAGCCCGCCGGAGAGCAGCACGCCGACCGGGACGTCGGCGACCATCCGGCGGCGCACCGCCGTGGTCAGCGACTCCAGCAGGGCGTCCTCCCAGTCGCGGGCGGACCAGCCGGACCGCTCCTCGCGCCGGGTGAACGCCGGGTCCCAGTAGACCCGCTCGCGGCAGGTGCCGTCCGCCTCGTACACCCGGACGGTGGCCGGCGGGAGCTTGGCGACCCCGCGCAGGATGGTGCGCGGCGGCGGCACGATGCTGTGGAAGCTCAGGTAGTGGGCCAGCGCCACCGGGTCGATGGCGGTGTCGATCCCGCCGCCGGCCAGCAGCGCCGGCAGTGTGCTGGCGAAGCGCACCACCCCCGGCGTCTCGGCCACGTACAGCGGCTTGACGCCGAGCCGGTCGCGGGCCAGCACGAGGCGGCCGGTGTCCCGCTCGCTGATCGCCACGGCGAACATCCCGACCAGGTGGTCCACGAAGTCGAGCCCCCACTCGGCGTACGCCTTGACGACCACCTCGCTGTCGCCGGAGGAAAAGAAGCTGTGCCCCCGGGCCTGAAGCTCCTCGCGCAGCTCCCGGTAGTTGTAGACGCAGCCGTTGAAGACCCCGGTCAGCCCTGACGCCGGGTCGACCAACGGTTGCCCGCTGGCCGCCGACAGGTCGATGATCTTCAGCCGGCGGTGGCCGAGCGCGGTCGCCCCCTGGGACCACACGCCGCTGTCGTCCGGGCCCCGGTCGCTCATCGTGGCCGCCATGCGTTCCACCGCCGCGACATCGGCCCGCGAGCCGTCACGGCGGAACTCCCCAGCCAGTCCGCACATGCCAGGCAATGCTGCCAGAGGTGGTCGCGGTTCGCCTGCTGAGACGATGTCGGCCGGGTTACGTGCTTGCTAAAATGCGCGCCTGCCCGTCCCGGACACGCCGCCGCCGTGGGCGTTTGTGCCCGGCAGGCTGCTCGCCTTGCCCGTTCGGCCGGGTGTGAGAAAGCCCGCACCGATGCGGTGCTGCACCCACCGTCGACCGTACCTGGCCGGACGGCCTCGTCCCTCCCGCCGCTGGCCACCCCGACTCCCCCGGACGGATCATTCAGCGCCGATCGTCGCCGTGCCAGGGTGTGAGGCGGGCCCGCGAGGAGGCGATGACCATGCGCGCGACGCGACGACGAGGCGTGTGGCCCAAACGAGGCGGGCGGACGCTCGGCCGGCTGGCGCTGACGGCGGCGCTCGCGGCGGCCGGGGTGCTGGCCGGGGTCACCCCGGCGCAGGCGGTCGCCACCCGGACCGTGGCCTTCTGGAGCATGGACGAGCCGGCGGGCGCCACCGTGCTCACCGACAGCAGCGGCAACGGCCGGCACGGCAGCGTCGGCGCCGAGGTGGCGACCGGGACGCGCTACGACGGCGCCACCGCCCACCGCTTCGCCTACCACAACCCCGTCGACAGAAAGTACGTGCCGGGGCACGTCGACCTGGTGCCGGCGAGCAACGACCTCAATCCCGAGGGCGGGGACTTCTCGTTCTCGATCCGGTACCGGACCACGCACTCCTTCGGCAACATCATGCAGAAGGGGCAGGGCGGAACGGCCGGCGGCTACTGGAAGTTCGAGGCCCCCGCCGGCAAGCCCCGGTGCATGTTCCGCGGCGGCGACGGGTCGACGCGCACCGGCTACACGGGCACGTCGATCGCCGACGGGCGGTGGCACACGGTGACCTGCAACCGCACCGCCACGTACGTCGAGATGTACGTCGACGGCGTCCGAACCAGCCGGCTCACCGGCCCCACCGGGACCATCGCCAACAACTGGCAGTTCTCCGTCGGCGGCAAGAGCTCCTGCGACGGGGTGGACGTCACCTGCGACTACTTCGCCGGGGACATCGACTGGATCCGGCTGGTCAAGGGCTCCGGCGGCACCGCCAACACCCCGCCGACGGCCGACCTCGCGGCGTCCTGCTCCGGGCTGGTGTGCACGTACTCGGCGGCCGGCTCCACCGACGGCGACGGTGCGGTCCAGGACCACGCCTGGGACTTCGGCGACGGCGCGAGCGCCGACACCGCCAGCGTCCCCACCACGACCCACACGTACGCGCAGGCCGGCACCTACCGGGTCGCGGTCACCGTCACCGACGACCGGGGCGCCACCGGCACCGCCACCCGGGACGTCACCGTCGCGCCCCTGCCCGAGCTGATCTCGTACGTCGGGCAGGCCACCGGCAACGCGAACGTCACCACCCACTCCGTCGCCGTGCCCGCCGGCGTCCAGCCGGGAGACACCCTGCTGCTGTTCCTCAGCCAGAACACCCACGCCGCCACCGGCGAGCCGACCGGGGTGACCGGCTGGACGCGGCTGGACCGCCTCGACGGGGGCAACGCCACCACCACGGCCTGGTGGAAGGTCGCCGCGGACGGCGACGCCGGGACGACCCTACGGGTCACCCTCGGCGCGCAGTCGAAGGGGAACCTCGTCGTCGCCGCGTACCGGGGCACCGATCCGGCTGCCCCGGTGGCCGCCCACGCCCGCGCCACCGACCCGGCCAGCTCCGCCGTCCGGGTCACCCCGAACGCCCCGGTGACCTCCGCGCGTGGCTGGGGCGTGTCGTACTGGCTGCACGGCGACTCGACGTCGACCGCGCTGACGCCGCCGCCCGGGGTGCAGGTGCGCAGCAACAGCTCGCAGACCGGCGGCGGCCGGGTCACCGGGCTGCTCGCCGACTCGGGCGGCTCGGTGCCGACCGGCGCGTACGGCGGATTGAGCGCGACCGCTGCGGCGGCCAGCACCACCACGACCACCTGGACGGTCGTGCTCCGCCCGCGCTGACGCGGTGCGGGCCGGCGGCAGGTGCCGCCGGCCCCGGTGTCGTGGTCAGGCGGTGCGGGCCACGCCGACCGGGCAGCTCAGCCCGTTCGGCCCGTGGTTGCAGTACCCGTTCGGGTTCTTCGTCGGCGCCAGGTACTGCTGGTGATAGTCCTCGGCGAAGTAGTAGTCGCCGAGGCGGTCGATCTCCGTGGTGATCTCACCCTTGCCGGCCCGCGCCACGATCGGCGCGAACGCGTCCCGGGACGCGGTGGCGGTGGCGAGCTGCTCGTCGGTGCTGGCGTAGATCGCCGACCGGTACTGGGTGCCCACGTCGTTGCCCTGGCGCATGCCCTGGGTCGGGTCGTGGTTCTCCCAGAAGACCTTCAGCAGGTCCTCGTAGCTGATCACCGTGGGGTCGTAGACGACCTGGACCACCTCGGTGTGCCCGGTCATGCCCGAGCAGACCTCCTCGTACGTCGGGTTCGGGGTGATCCCGCCCGCGTAACCGACGGAGGTGGTGAGCACGCCGGGCAGGGTCCAGAACAGCCGCTCGGCACCCCAGAAACAGCCCATCCCGAAGACGGCGACCTGCGCGCCCGCCGGGAACGGCCCCTTCAGCGAGGAGCCGAGAACCTCGTGGCGGTCGCCGATCGGCATCGCGATCGGGCGGCCGGGCAGGGCCCGGTCGGGGGTGGGCAGTTCGGCGGACATGCGGCGAAGGAACACGGTGGAACTCCTCTCGTACCTCTCCCCGCGTGCAACGCCGCCGGGCCCCGGTTCCTTACCCGCCCCGACGTCGGTTACCCGGGTCGGGCCGGAAGGGCGTCAGGCCAGCGCCGCCGCCACCCGTTCGGCGTACGACCGGGCCTCGGCGTCGTCGGCGTAGCGGGTGCGGGGCCAGAAGAACCCGCGCAGGCCGTCGCCCTTCGTTCTCGGCACCACGTGGGTGTGCAGGTGCGGCACCGACTGGGACACCTTGTTGTTCACCGCCACGAACGTGCCGCCGGCCCCCAGGCCCGTCTCGACGGCCACGGAGAGCCGCTGGACCAGCCCGAAGTAGCCGGGCAGGTCGCCCGCCGGCAGGTCGGCCAGGGCGACCAGGTGGGCACGCGGCACCACCAGCACGTGCCCCCGGAACACCGGCCGGGTGTCGAGGAACGCCACCCCCTGCGGGGTGTCGGCGACCCGGAACGCCGGAACGTGGCCGGCCACGATCGCGCAGAACACGCACCCACCCATCCGTCGCAGGGTAGTCCCGCTAACGTCTCGGTAATGAACCACGGCTTCGAGACGCTCGCGATCCACGCCGGCCAGGACCCGGAGGCCCGCACCGGCGCGGTGATCCCACCGATCTACCAGACCAGCACCTACGCCCAGGACGCCGTCGGCGCTCCCCGGCAGGGCTACGAGTACAGCCGATCCGGCAATCCCACCCGCGACGCGCTCCAGGAGTGCCTCGCCGCGCTGGAGGGCGGCCCCGTCGGGCTGGCCTTCGCCAGCGGGCTGGCCGCCGAGGACACCCTGCTGCGTGCCGTCTGCAAGCCGGGCGACCATGTGGTGATCCCGGACGACGCTTACGGCGGCACGTACCGGCTGTTCGCTAAGGTCGCGCAGCGGTGGGGGCTGGCGTACACGCCGGCGAAGGTCTCCGACGCCGACGCCGTGCGGGCCGCGATCCGCCCCGGTGTCACGCGGATCGTGTGGCTGGAGACGCCGACGAACCCGCTGCTCGGCATCGCCGACATCGCCGCCCTGGCCGCCGTGGCCCACGACGCCGGCGCGCTGCTGGTGGTGGACAACACCTTCGCCTCGCCGTACCTGCAACAGCCGATCGCGCACGGCGCGGACGTGGTGGTGCACTCCACCACCAAGTACGTCGGCGGGCACTCCGACGTCGTCGGCGGCGCGCTGGTCACCGCCGACCGGGGCCTCGGCGAGGAGCTGCGCTACCACCAGAACGCGATGGGCGCGGTCAACGGCCCGTTCGACGCCTGGCTGACCCTGCGCGGCATCAAGACCCTCGGCGTACGGATGGACCGGCACTGCGACAACGCCGAGCGGATCGCCACGTACCTGGACGGGCACCCCAGGGTCGGCCAGGTGATCTACCCGGGCCTGCCGTCGCACCCCGGACACGAGGTCGCCGCCAAGCAGATGCGCCGCTTCGGGGGCATGATCTCCTTCCGGGCGGCCGGCGGGGAGGAGCACGCCGTGCAGATCTGCAACCGGGCCAAGCTGTTCGTGCTCGCCGAGTCCCTCGGCGGGGTGGAATCCCTGATCGAGCACCCGGGCCGGATGACACACGCAAGTGCCGCCGGCTCGCCGCTTGAAGTTCCCGGCGATCTCGTGCGACTGTCTGTCGGCATCGAGACGGTCGACGACCTGCTCGCCGATCTGGAGCAGGCGCTGGGCTGACCGCTGGCGGGGGAGGGTGGCCGTGCAGGACATCATGCCGACCTGGGTGGGGGCGACCGCGAAACAGATCGCCCGCGGCGTACGCCGGGGTGACGTCTCCGCCACCCAGGTCGTGGCCGATCACCTCGACCACATCGCCCGGGCCGACGCCGACCTCGCCGCGTTCCGCACGGTGCGCGGCGGGGAGGCGATCACCGAGGCGGAGAAGGTCGACGAGCAGGAGGACCTGGCCAACCTGCCGCTGGCCGGGGTGCCGGTCGCGGTCAAGGAGAACACGGCCGTCGCCGGCCTGCCCACCTGGCACGGCTCGGCGGCGGTGCGCACCGCCGTCGCCGAGGCCGACCACGAGGTGGTCCGGCGGCTGCGCGGCGCGGGCGCCGTGATCCTCGGGGTGACCCGGATGCCCGAGCTGGGCCTGTGGGCGCTCACCGACGACGCGAGCGCGGTCACCCGCAACCCGTGGGACCCCCGGCGCACCCCCGGCGGCTCGTCCGGCGGCGCGGCGGCGGCGGTGGCCGCCGGGCTGGTGCCCATGGCGCACGGCAACGACGGCCTCGGCTCGATCCGCATCCCGGCGGCGTGCTGCGGGCTGGTCGGGCTCAAGCCGGGCCGGGGTGTGGTGCCGCGCCAGCTCGGCGCCGACGACTGGTTCGGCCTCACCGAGCACGGCATGCTGACGTCCACGGTCGCCGACGCGGCCGTCGGCTTCCAGGTGCTCGCCGGCCGCCCGCAGGAGAAGCTGGTGCCGCCGCAGCGGCTGCGGGTCGGCGTCTCGCTGCGTTCCCCGGTGCGCGGCGTCGCGCCGGACGCGCCGAACCGGGACGCGGTCGCCGCCGCCGGCCGGCTGCTCGCCGCCGCCGGTCACGACACCATCCCCGCCGACCCGGTCTACCCGACCCGCCTCGGCCTGGCCGGCCTCGCCACCTGGTTCGCCGCTGCCGCCGCCGACGTGCGGGCCGCCGGGCTCGACCCGCGCGGCCTCCAGCGGCGCAGCCGCCGACACGTCGCGCTGGGCGAGTGGGCGCAGCGCCGGGGGTACGTGCGCGAGTCCGACCGGGCCGCCTGGCGCGAGCGGTCCATCGGCTTCTTCGCCGACCACTCGGTCGACCTGCTGCTCACCCCGGCCCTGGCGGGGCCGCCACCGGAAGCCGCCGGCTGGTCCGACCGGTCCTGGTCGGCGAACATGAGGGCCAGCATCCGGTACGCCCCGTACGCCGCCCCGTGGAACATCGCCGGCCTGCCCGCGATCGTGGTGCCCGTGGGTCGCCGCCCCGACGGGCTGCCGGTGGCGGTGCAACTCGTCGGCCCGCCCGGCTCGGAGCTGCTGCTGCTCGGTGTCGCCGGCCAGTTCGAGATGCAGGCCCCCTGGGCCCGGCACGCCCCCGGCTACCCCCGGGTCGGCACGGGGTCACCGGCCTCCACCTGACCGACCAGCGCGGCGTTGTCAACCCGTAGCCGCAGGTAGCGGCCAGTGTCGCCGCCGGTGGCGGGACCGGTGGGTGGCACGATCGGGGTATGACGGAACTGATCGGCCTCGCCGAGGTACGCGCCGCGCGGGAACTGCTCGCCGGCGTCACCCGCACCACCCCGCTGGAGCCCTCCCGCCCGCTGAGCGCCGCGCTCGGCGGGCCGGTCTGGCTCAAGTGCGAGAACGTGCAGCGCGCCGGCTCGTACAAGGTGCGCGGGGCGTACGTGCGGATCTCCCGGCTGTCGGCGGCGGAGCGCGACCGGGGGGTGGTGGCCGCGAGCGCCGGCAACCACGCCCAGGGGGTGGCGCTGGCGGCCGGGCTGGTCGGCACGCACGCCACCGTGTTCATGCCGGTGAACGCGCCGCTGCCGAAGGTCGCCGCCACCAAGGGGTACGGCGCGCAGGTCGAGTTGGCTGGCAGCACCGTCGACGAGTCGCTGGTGGCGGCGCAGTCCTTCGCCGAGCGGACCGGGGCGGTCCTCATCCATCCGTTCGACCATCCGGACGTGATCGCCGGGCAGGGCACCGTGGCGCTGGAGATCCTGGAACAGTGCCCGGACGTGAAGACGATCGTCGCCGGGGTCGGCGGGGGCGGCCTGATCTCCGGCATAGCGGTGGCGGCGAAGGCGCTGCGGCCCGACGTGCGGCTGGTCGGGGTGCAGGCGGCGGGCGCGGCGGCGTACCCGCCCTCGCTGGCGGCCGGCGAGCCGGTGCGGCTGTCGGCGTTCAGCACCATCGCCGACGGCATCGCGGTGGGCCGCCCGGGGGAGATCACCTTCAGCCACGTCCGCAAGCTCGTCGACGAGATCGTCACGGTCACCGAGGAGGACATCTCCCGGGCGCTGCTGATGCTGCTGGAGCGGGGCAAGCAGGTGGTCGAGCCGGCCGGCGCGGTGGGGGTGGCGGCGCTGCTGGCCGGTGCGGTGCGGGTCGAGACGCCGGTGGTGGCCGTGCTCTCCGGCGGCAACATCGACCCGCTGCTGATGCTGCGGGTGATCGAGCACGGGCTCGCGGCAGCCGGGCGCTACCTGCGGGTGACCGTGCGCTGCTCGGACCGCCCGGGTCAGCTCGCCTCGCTGCTCAGCGAGATCGCCGAGCACCGGGCGAACGTGGTCGACGTGGAGCACCAGCGGGCCAATCCGCACCTGCGGCTCGGCGAGGTGGAGGTGGCGCTGTCGGTGGAGACCCGCGGCGTCGAGCACTCCGACACGCTGATCAGCGCCCTGCGCGCCAGCGGCTACCAGGTGGTCTTCGCCGCCGACCGCTGAGGCGTGAGGAAGGGCCCCTCGTCAACACGTTCCGTCGTACAGGGGGCACCTGCCGACACGTTGGGGTCGGGCCGGCGGCCGGCCCGACGGGTCAGCCGGTGAACGGCTCGAACCTGACCACCGTCACCTTGATGTCCGCGCCGCTCGGCGCGGTGTAGGTCACGGTCTGCCCGGGCCGGGTGCCCAGGATCGACTTGCCCAGCGCCGACTCGGGGCTGTAGACGGTCAGCTCCGTAGTGGAGGAGATCTCCCGCGAACCGAGCAGGAAGGTTTCGGTGTCGTCGGTGTCGTCGTCGAAGTAGATCGTGACGACCATGCCGGGGGAGACCGTGTCGGCGCTCGGCGCCTCGCCGACCTTGGCGGTGCGGAGCAGCTCCTTCAAGTAGAGAATCCGCCCCTCCTGCTTGCCCTGCTCCTCGCGGGCGGCGTGGTAGCCACCGTTCTCCCTGAGGTCGCCCTCCTCGCGCCGCGCGTTGATCTCGGCCGCGATAGCCGGCCGGTTGGCGATCAGCTCGTCGAGCTCAGCCTGGAGGCGGTCGTGAGCGTCCTGGGACAGCCAGGTGGCGGGCGCCTCGTTTCCGTTGTTGGACACAGGCGATCTCCTCGGTTGTGCGGACTGGCTGACGGGTGAACCACCAAGTTACCAGTGTGGTGCCCGTCCGGGTGCATACGATCACCGCAGGTGCTGGCGACGGGACCTGCGGTGCGCGTGACGGGATGGTGTCTCAGCAGCTCAGCCGGCTGGGCGGCAGCGCACCACCTCACCGATGAAAGGCCGGGCGGTGGTGGCCAGCCGGTGCCGGGCGGCGGCCTGGGACCCGCCCGGCCGGGCGGTCACGGTCACCTCCTCGCGGGCCACCTCGGCCCCGTCGTGCGAGCGGGCCCGCAGCACACAGGTCGCCGAACCGCCCGCCGGCACCGTCACCCGGAAGTCGACCACCACCTGAGAGTCGGTGATGTCCGTGTACGTGATCACCTGGGCGTCGTAGTCGGGGTCGCCGTACTTGCCGTACATGCTGAACGCGGCCAGCCCGAGCGCCACCACCGCAGCGGCGGCGAGCAGCGCGACCAGTGCCGGCGGGCGCCGCGCCGGCTCGCGACGCCGGCCGTAGCGGCCCGGCGGGAACGCGGGCGCGCCGGAGGTGAGTGTGGCGTGCGTCTCGGTCACCGGCGGCTTTCTCCTGGCATTGTTGTCGGCCCCATCGGCAAGAATGGCAGAGTCCAATCTTCCCAGCCCGGCGTTGGCTTGTGGACAAGTCCCTCAGTCACCTTCGCTGAGGTAAGGATGACAGGTCGGCGGGCGACGCCGGCAGGCAGCGCCGGTGGGCACAGACGAGGAGCGCCGCAAGTGGCAGAGCAGCTGCGTCTCATGGCCGTCCACGCGCACCCCGACGACGAGTCGAGCAAGGGTGCCGCGACCATGGCCAAGTACGTCGCCGAGGGGGTCGACGTGCTGGTCGTGACATGTACCGGCGGTGAGCGCGGCAGCGTGCTCAACCCGAAGATGGACCGCCCGGACGTGTGGGCCAACATCGCCGAGATCCGCCGCGCGGAGATGGACGCCGCCCGCGCCATTCTCGGCGTCGAGCAGGCATGGCTGGGCTTCGTCGACTCCGGGCTGCCCGAGGGCGACCCGCTGCCGCCACTGCCCGAGGGGTGTTTCGCCCTCCAGGACGTCGAGGTCGCCGCCGGCCCGCTGGTCCGGTTGATCCGGCAGTTCCGCCCGCACGTGATCACCACGTACGACGAGGAGGGCGGCTACCCGCACCCCGACCACATCATGACCCACAAGATCAGCGTCGCCGCGTTCGACGCCGCCGGTGACCCGGAGCGGTACCCCGACCTCGGCGAGCCCTGGCAGCCGCTCAAGCTCTACTACGACGTGGGCTTCTCCAAGGGCAAGATCCTGGCGCTGCACGAGGGCATGCTCGCCGCCGGCCTCGCCTCGCCGTACGAGGAGTGGCTCAAGCGCTGGGACGACCGTCCCGACAAGGGCCCCAGGATCACCACCCGCGTCGAGTGCGCGGACTACTTCCCGGTCCGGGACGACGCGCTGCGCGCCCACGCCACCCAGATCGACCCGGACGGCTTCTGGTTCCATGTGCCGATGGAGCTCCAGCGGCAGGCCTGGCCGACGGAGGACTTCCAGCTCGCCCGCTCGGTGGTGGACAGCCCGCTGCCCGAGTCCGACCTCTTCGCCGGGGTCCGCGAGACGGCCCGTGCCTGCTGATCCGGCCGTGCCCGCTGGTCCGACGCCGGGCTACCCTGGGGTCCTGCCACGATCCGGAGGAACGCCATGCTGACCGCTGCCCAGGTGCTCGCGCAGAACAACTTCGGTGACACCCGCACGGGTGGCCTGGCCGGTCCGATGGGCCTCTTCCTCATCGTGCTGCTGGCCACCGCCACCGTGCTCCTCATTCGCAACATGAACTCCCGGCTGCGTCGGCTCCCCGACCACTTCCCCGCGCCCGGCGAGCGCGCCGTTCCGGGCGGGGCGGGGGTAGCCGACGCGGGCCGGGCGGAGGCCACAGTCGTCGATCCGACAGACGGGACCTTGGGGCAGGACTCACGATCGACCACGCCCAAGGGCCCTGAGCAGCATGGGAACGGGTAATCGGGGCGTGATTCACGCCGAAGCCGGTCGTCGCCCCCTGTTGCGCTCCCCGGCTTTGGCTTAGCCTTCCGCCGGGGGGCCAAAAGTCCCCAGGCCGCGCGCGGGAGGGGGGCACCGATGACCGGGTCAGCGACGGCTGCCCGTTGTGCGGTGCGGCGACCGGCGGACGGGGGAGGTCGGTGACCTCCGTGGAGGCCGGCGATCCGCTCGATCGGTCAGCGTCGCGTGGCACTCCGCACCGAGTCCTCGTGCTGACCGTCGCCGTGGCGCTGACCGCGCTCGTGGCCGCCGTGATCGGCCTCACCCTCCCCACCCACCTGCCGCCCGACGACCCGCTCCCGGCGCTCGCCCGGTTCGGCATCGGCGTCGCCGTCGTCGCGGTCGCCCAGTTGGCCCGGCTGCGGTTCCGCACCGCCTCCGGAATGGTCAGCACCACCTGGGGCGAGGCGGCCCTCGTCGTGTGCCTGCACCTGGTCCCCGCCGGGTGGCTTCCGGCCGCCACGCTGGTCGGCGCCGGGGCGGCCTGGGCGCTGCTCTCCCTGGCCGCCGACCGCCAGCCGCCGCTGGAGACCGTCCGCATCGCGGCCTCGCTGAGCGCCGCCACCGCCCTCGCCGTCGCGGTCACCACCGCCCTCGGCACCCCCCTGCTCGCGACCCCCACTCCGGAGCTGGCGCTGGCGCTGGCCGCCGGCTCGGTGACGTACCTGCTCGCCACCGCCTGGCTGGGTGGGATCGCCGTCGCGCTGCGGCACGGCGTGCCGATGCGCCCGCCGCTGCTCGCCGCGCTCCGCGGGAAGCTGCTCATGTTCGTCGGGAACGTGGCCGTCGGCCTGTCCGCCGTGGCGCTGCTGGAACTCGACACCCGCTGGCTGTTGGCGCTCCCGCCCGTGCTCTGGCTGCTCCAGCAGACCTACCGGCACCGGCTCCAGGCCGATCAGGAGCGGCGCACCTGGCGGGCCTTCGCCGAGGCCACCGCCGCGCTCAACCAGCTCGACGAGCGGGGCGTCGCCACCGCGGCGGTCACCGGCGCGCTGACCCTCTTCGGCGCCGAGGCGGTCGACGTGGACGTGGCGCGGGGCGACGGCCGGTGGCGGCGCTACCGGGGCGACAGCGGTGGCCAGTTGATCGACCGGGAGACCGAGCCGCCCAGCGGTTCCGCCGCCGGCCCGCACGAGCTGGTCCGGCCGCTGGCCGTCGGGTCCACCCGGGTCGGGGAGCTGCGCGTCCGTTTCTCCCGCTCGGCACCACCCAACGCCCGCGAGCAGGACGCCGTGGCCGCGTTCTCCGACGCCCTCGCCGCCGCCCTGCACGACGCCGCCACCCACCGCGAGCTGCGCCTGGTCACCGCCCGTTCCTCGTACGAGGCGGTGCACGACCCGCTGACCGGCCTGCTCAACCGGGCCGCCATGCTCGGCAAGGGCGACCAGGCGCTGCGGCAACGCGCGCACGACCACCCCGTCGCCCTGCTGCTGCTCGACATCGACCAGTTCAAGGAGGTCAACGACACCCTCGGCCACGCCGCCGGCGACCAGCTACTGCGGCTGACCGCCAACCGGCTCGGCGCGCTGACCCGCTCCGGGGACCTGCTCGGCCGCCTCGGCGGCGACGAGTTCGCCCTGCTGCTGACGTCGGTCCCGGTGATCGGTGGCCGGACCGCCCCCATGGCGTACGCGCTGCGCCAGGCCCGGGAGATCGCCGAGCGGCTCGCCGCGCCCACCGAGGTCGCCGGGGTACGGATGTCCGTCGAGGTCTCCGTCGGGGTGGTGGTGGCCGACGCCGGCACCGCCGACCTGACGGAGCTGCTGCGCCGGGCCGACATCGCGATGTACCAGGCGAAGGAGGGCGGCGGCAACGTCGCCGCGTACGACAGCTCCAAGGACGCCGCGAGCACCGACCAGCTCGCGTTGCTCGCGGAGCTGCGGGAGGCCCTCGCCGCCGACGACCAGCTCGTGCTGGCCCTTCAGCCGGCGGTGGACCTCGCCACCGGTGCGCCGACCGGGGTGGAGGCGCTGATTCGCTGGCGGCACCCGCGCCGGGGCTGGCTCGGCCCCGGCGACTTCATCCGCCCGGTGGAGAACAGCGAACAGCTCGGCACCTTCACCCGGTACGTGCTGGACAAGGCACTCACCGTGGCCGCCGAGTGGGCCCGTGCGGGCCTGGACGTGCCGATCTCGGTGAACCTCTCCGCCCGCAGCCTGCTCGACCCCCGGCTGCCGGCCGAGATCGGCGAGGCGCTGCGCCGCCACCAGGTGCCCCCGCACCGGCTGGTGCTGGAGATCACCGAGACGGTGGTGATGAGCGAGCTGGAGGTCATCGACGAGGTGCTGGCCACCCTGCGGTCGATGGGCGTGCAGCTCGCCGTGGACGACTTCGGCACCGGTTTCTCGTCGCTGGCGTTCGTCACCCGGATCGCCGTGGACGAACTGAAGGTCGACCGGTCGTTCGTGATCCGGATGGCGGACTCGCCGGAGGCTGCGGCGATCGTCCGGGCGACCGTCGGGCTCGCCCACGAGTTGGGCCTGCGGGTGGTCGCCGAGGGCGTGGAGACCGCCGAGCAACGGCTCGCCCTGGCGGAGCTGGGCTGCACGTCCGCCCAGGGATACCACTTCTTCAAGCCGATGCCGGCCGACAAGATCGGCGCGGTGCTCGGGTCGCTGCTGGACACGTCCAGGGCCAACGTCGTACCGCTGCGAGCCGACGGCGCTTCCTGACCAGGACGGCGACCAGCCCCGGGCTCAGCGGGCGCGGGGCTGGTCGACCGGTCAGCCGCGCGAAAGGACGTCGTCCACGACGCCCGGCAGCGCCGCCCAGTCCGCCGAGGCGATGCTCGCGTGCCTACGCGCCAGCTCCGCCACCCGGGCCGCCGCCGCGTCGGGGTCGGTGTCGCCCACCGCCGGGGGGACGTTCTGCGCGCCGGTCATCACCAGCAGGTAGTGGTTGGTGTCGTACCAGGCGGTGTTGATGCCGCCGGTGACGTACGCCGACGCGTCGCCGTCGAAGACCACGAACCACGGGCGCAGGGCGGCGTCGGCGTACCGGGTGCGGGGGTCGCCGGCCTGGGCGCGGTGCACGGCCGGGAACGCCTGCGCCGAGCCAAGCGTGCCGGCGGCGGCGAGCGCGGCGAGGTGCTGGGCGTACTCGATGTCGGTCCACAGCTTGTCGGTGGGGTTGCCCTCCTCGACGGTGCCGGGGATCAGGTGCACGATCACCTGGCCGGTGAGCTGCTGGCGGGTGGGCCAGCTGTCGGCGCGGGCGGCGGCGTCCAAAGTGGCGTACCCGCCCTTGAGGTCGGCGGGGCTGAACACGGCCGACCCGAGCCGGGCGGCGAGCAGCGCGTCGAGCTGCGCCGGCCCCTGCCCGGTGCGGGCGCTGAAGCCGGTCTTCAGCTCCAGCTTCAGGTGCAGCGGGCCGGCGTCGGAATGGGCGGCCAGCCAGATCCGGATGTCGTCGAGGCAGTGTTCGAGGTTCTTGTTGCGGGTGCCGGTGTAGAGCTGGCTGGCGCTGGTCGCGGCGACGCAGTTGTTGTTGTTGCCGAGTGGGTTGGAGTGGCTGACCCGCCACTGGTTGGCGACGACGTCGGGCCAGACGTCGAGCTCGATCATCCCGGGCCGGGCGTCGAGGGCCTGGGCCAGGTAGGTGTACGTCTCCTTGTCGTACGCGTTGTGGGTGCCGACGGCGGTGGTCGCCGAGACGCGGGCCCCCGGGTCGACGGCGGCCCCGGCGGGGTCGGCGGCGGCCAGCGCCGCGACCACCGCGACGCAGGTGAGCGCGGACAGGGGACGGGATCGGCGCATGCGTGCCTCCTCGGACGGGCCGGCGACCGTCGCCGGGCATGCACCGATATAAATACGTGAACGTGAATGGCGGAAAACCTGCGGGCAGCCGGCGTGAATCTACTGTCGACCGTTGCCCGGGCGCAGCAGTGCCGGGTACAGCATCGTGGCGTCGCCGCGCCGGTACAGCGCCGCCGGGCGGCCGGTGGGTGGGTTGCGCCGCTGGCCGGTGGGCACCACGAAGCCGTTCACCCCGGTGACCTTGCGATGGAAGTTGCGCGGGTCGAGGCGTACCTGCCAGACGGCCTCGTAGACCGCGCGTAGCTCGCCGATGCTGAACGTCTCGCCGCAGAACGCCGTCGCCAACGGGGAGTACTCCAGCTTGCCGCGGGCCCGTTCGAGCGCGTCGCCGAGGATGGTGTCGTGGTCGAAGGCGAGCCAGCCGTGGCCCAGCCGCTCGTGGTCGACCGACTCCCACCGGGCCCGGGCCGCGTCGGTGCCGGCCACCGGCACCGGCAGGTCCGGCGCGATGGCCAGGTACGCGACCGAGGCGACCGGCCCACGCGGGTCCCGCCCCGGCGTGGCGTACGCGCGGACCTGCTCCAGGTGCAGCGTGCGGCCCTCCAGGCCGGTCTCCTCGGACAGTTCCCGCACGGCGGTGTCGTCCAGGTCCTCGCCGGCCCGGACGAACCCGCCCGGAAGCGCGGCCCGGCCCTCGAAGGGCGGCTTGCCGCGCTCGATCAGCAGGACCGCCAGCTGGCCGTCACGAATCGTGAGAATCGCCAGGTCGAGGGCGATCCGGAAGGCGGTCGGCTGGTCGGACACAACGGAAGGGTAACGGCCCGCACGAGCGTCGACGGGCGTCGCCGATCAGGTGAGACTTCGATCATCCCGACCCCGGCCCTCAGCCCAGATCCGATCGAACTCCCGGGCGAAGTGTCGGTACCAGACCGGATCCCGGTCGGCACGCAACGTCACCATCGCCTCTCGCCCGTCGGGGCGGTGCGAGTAGATGTCGATCGAGATCCGCCCCACCGGTTCCTCCGGGTCGACCATCACCATGCCGAAGGCGGGAACGAAGGTCAGCAGCCGGACCTCCAACCGCCCGGTTCCGGCTGTCTGGGCCGCCAGGTAGTCCAGCAGGTCGATGGTGGGTTGAATCCGGTGTTCGAACACCTCGCCCCCGCCCACGGCGTTCAGCCCGTTGCGGCGGGCTGCCTCCTCGGGCGCCGGGCCGGCCGGGTCGATGAGCGCGACCCGCACCGTCGCGCCCGCCACGAGCTGCTGGCGTAGCTCGTCCAGGTGGCTGCGGATCGTCCGGCTCAGGGTCACCCCGACCAGCCGGATGTCCCGCGCCCCGGCCAGCCCCACCGCCGCGCCCGGCACGGCGGCGTTGAGGAGCCGGTCCACCGAGCCGACCCCCTCGGTCCGCAGGCTGTCGACCACCGTCCGCAGGCTGTTCTCGATGGCGTGTAGCCGCCGCCGCCCGGTCAGCAGGTCGAAGGTGATCACGCCGAGGACGGCGAGGGTGGCGGCCGAGACCACGTCCGGACTGGTCACGTTGAGCAGGCCGAGCGCGCCGACGACCAGCGCCGTCCCGGAGAGGAGGTACGCCTCCAACTCCCGGCCGGTGAGCCGGCGCAGCAGGCCCGCCGCCCGGGAGCCGGCCGGGCGCGGGTCGTCAACGCGGTTCACCGGGGGTTCTCGGCCAGTCGCAGGTACGGCAGGAGCCGCTCCACGGCCAGCGCGGCGTGCCGGGCCGCGAGCCGGTGGTCGGCGTGCCCCTTGTGCCGGTCGGCCCGGCCTGAGACGCCTCGGACGGTCATCCAGCCACGCAGCTCGTGGTCGCTGTCGATCTCCTCGTAGAACGCCTGGGCCACCCCGACCGCCTCGCTCTCCACGGCGAGGGTCTTCTCGTGCACCTCGGCCAGCCAGGGCCGGACGTCCGAGCTGAAGCGCCGGCGTAGCTGCTGGTAGCTGCGGGCCGCGGAGTGGGTGCCCGGTTCGAGGGCCTGGGTGGCGAC
>NZ_SMKJ01000229.1:0-11982 GCF_004348615.1 Micromonospora sp. KC207 | reverse complement strand
CGTCCTGTCCGACCTGGACCCGAGCATCGCCGTCGACATCCGGTACGCCACCGCGCACAACTTCGTCGGCCGGCCGATCACCGGCTACCGGGAGCCGCTGTGCCTGCTCACCCGGCCCGCCGCCGACGCGCTGCGCCGGGTGCAGCAGGCTGCCCGCGCCACCGGGCACCGCCTCAAGGTGTACGACTGCTACCGGCCACAGCGGGCCGTGAGCGACTTCGTCGACTGGGCGGGGCGGCCCGGGCAGGACCGGATGAAGGCCGAGTTCTACCCCGACGTGGCGAAGTCACGCCTGTTCGCCGACGGCTACCTCGGCGCGCCAACCGCGCACAGCCGGGGCAGCACCGTCGACCTGACCCTGGTCCCCGACCCGCCACCCGAGCAGCCCCCGTACGTGCCCGGCGAGCCCCTGGTCGCGTGCACCGCCCCGGCGGGGGAGCGCTTCGCGGACAACGGAGTGGACATGGGCACCGGCTTCGACTGCTTCGACCCGCGCGCCCACACCGCCGACCGCCGGGTCACCGGTGCCGCGCGGGGCAACCGTGAGCTGCTGCGACGGCTGATGGCCGACGCCGGCCTCACCAACTACCCGCGCGAGTGGTGGCACTACCGGTACGCCGACGAGCCGTACCCGGACACGTACTTCGACTTCCCGGTGGCCCGCTCGTCGCTGTGACCCGGCCGGGCGCTCCGGTGTGGCCGCCCGTCAGCCGGGCGGGGCGGCGGGTGCGCGCAGCGGCAGCCAGGTCAGCACGTCCTGGATCTTCGCGTCCCAGTACGCCCAGTCGTGGTCGCCGGGGGTGAAGTCCACGGTCAACGGCACGCCCCGCCGCCGGGCCGTGTCGACGAACCGGGTGTTGTCGTCGAACAGGAAGTCCTCGGTGCCGCAGGCGACGTAGAGGGCCGGCGTGTCGTCGTCGGCGCGTTCCAACAGCGCCACCGTGTCGTCGTCGCTGCCGGGCACTTGCCGGTCGCCGAAGACGGTGTGCCAAACGGCCGGGTCCAGCGGGTGGCTCGGGTGGTCGCGCCGCCGGGCGACGTCCAGCGCCCCCGACAGGCTCGCCGCCGCCGCGAACCGGCCCGGCTCGCGCAGCGCCCACTTCACCGCGCCGTACCCGCCCATCGACAGGCCGGCGACGAAGGTGTCCTCCCGCCGGTCGGACAACCGGAAGAACGACCGGCAGACCTCGGGCAGTTCGGCGGTGAGGAACGTCCAGTACCGGTTGCCGTGCTCCTCGTCGGTGTAGAAGCTGCGCCCCACCTGGGGCATCACCACGGCCAGGCCGAGCGGCGCGACGTACCGTTCGACGGAGGTGCGCCGGGTCCAGATCGTGTCGTCGTCGCTGAGTCCGTGCAGCAGGTACAGCACGGGCGGGTCGCCGGCCGGCGCGCCGCCGGACATCCCGATCCCGGAGCCGGCCCGGTCCGGCAGGAGCACGGTCATCGAGGTGCCCATGCCCAGCGCCTCGGAGTGGAAGTCGCAGCGGATCAGCGCCATGGGCGTGGATGTTACGCGCCGGGTGGCGGTCGCGCCGGGGTGAAGTCCGGCTGCCGGGACAGGAATTCTGTGCCGGGCGACCTCCGCAAGGGTGGCCGCCCGGTTTACCAGGCTGTAACGTCCGCGCTGCTGGATCCGTCACAGAGAAGTGGGAGTCAGTGATGACCGACGTGTCGACGGCGCTGGGCGTGCGCCTCTATCCCGACCTGGTCGAGCTGGGCGGGCTCGCCTCCGCGCTGGCCCTGACCGCCACCCGGTGCCAGACCGACGTGGGCCGCGTCAGCGCCCCCGAGCGGGGGCGGGGTCGGTTCACGTGCGCCGAGCTGCACTGCGACCGGGGGACGATCTGCGTGGGGCTGGGCTCCCAGGCCCGCTACTTCATGATCGACATTTCGGGAGCCGACGGGTGCCGGGCCGACGGCGACACCACCGACCTGGACCAGGTCGTGCTGCTCGCCGGCGCCTGGCGCGGCGGGGCGGGCCTCGCCGAACTCCGCGCCCGTTTCCCGTTCCTCGACCACGTCCGCGAGCCGGTCGGCGAGGGCACGACCGGCGTCTGAGCGGGTGTCGGGGGACCGAGCCGAGCGGACCGGTCCGTGCCGATCCGCGCCGGCCCGGCTCACGAGCCGTCGCGGAGGTCGCCCAGGCGCTCGCGGGTGAAGCGGATGTCGTCGAAGGTGACGGCGCACCCGTCACCGGTCGGCGACTGCGCCTCGAAACCGATCGCGGCGGACGTGGCCGCGCCGTCGACGGCGAAGAGGCGGATCATCTGCCACGTCCTGCCGTCGAGGGAGGCGTGGTAGGCGAAGGCGTGGCCGAGTCGGGAGACCCGCAGCCACACCGTCCGGCCGTCGACGACGAAGGCGTTGGCGTCGTCGGCGACGCCGCGGGCGACCACAGAGACGATCATCGGCTCGCCGTCGGGGGAGAACTCGAAGCAGAGCTTGCCCCAGTGGCGTTCGTCGACCCAGAGCAGCAGTACCCCCGCGTCGTAGGTCGAGGCGAACTCCACGCTGACGCGGGCGCTGAACTGGAAGTCACCGGACGGGGGGACGCCGAGCAGGGTCACCGCGTTGAGCAGCGGCTCGGCGTCGGGCTGGGTGCCCGTTCCCGGGTCGATGAAGATGTCGCTGTGCGCGGCCGCGGAGGCCCTCACCGTGGCGGGCGCCCCGGTGATCGTCCACGCCGCCTCGGGGGACGGCGAGAGTGTGAAGGGCAGGCCGGGCACGTTCCAGGCGAGGGCCATGTCATCTCCTGTGGTCGTCGGACCGGCGAACCTATCAGAGCGTTCGTACAGCGTGGCGGCAGGTCGGCCGGGTCGCGCCCGGGCGCGGCCGGGTCAGGCGCGACACCGGATTTCCGTTGCGGGCGCCGTGCCCCTCGCCTACCGTCGAGGCGCAAGGTCGACGTGAGCAGCTCCAGGGAGCACAACGTGTCGCAGCTAATCCGCACCGAGGGCCGGCGGCCCGCGCCGCACGGCGGTGTGGCGTTGCCGGCCGGCGGGCGGTCCCTGGGTCGGTGGCAGCGCCGACGGGCCGGGTGGTGGCGCGGATAGCGCCGGCGCGACACGCGCAGCCGCCCACCCCGCACCGGGGGTCGGGCGGCTCTTTCGTCCTCCGGGCCCGTGACCCTGCAACGGCCGGTCCGAACCGGCCCCGGCAACACCCTCGTCCCGGCGGGACCGCGGCACACCGCCGGCGGGTCGACCGCCGCTCAGGGACGAGCACAACGAGGAGAGATCGTGGCTTTCACCCCGCTGCCCGGCACCCGGGCGCCCGTACGGGTCTGGACCGACCCGTACGACATCGAGCCGCAGGCCGCCCAGCAGCTACGCAACATCGGCGCCCTGCCGTGGGTCGAGGGCGTCGCCGTCATGCCCGACGTCCACTTCGGCAAGGGCGCCACCGTAGGTTCGGTGATCGCGATGCGGCAGGCCGTCTCCCCGGCCGCCGTCGGCGTCGACATCGGCTGCGGCATGTCGGCCGTGCGTACCTCGCTCACCGAGGCCGACCTGCCCGACGACCTCGCCGGGCTGCGGTCGGCGATCGAGGCCACCATCCCGGTCGGCTTCGGCAGGCGCGACGACCCGGTCGACCCGCGCCGGGTGCGGGGGCTGGAGCAGCGCGGCTGGGCCGACTTCTGGGCCCGTTTCGGCACCCTCGACGAGCGGGTGGCCCCGCTACGGACCCGCGCCCAGCAGCAGATGGGCACCCTCGGCGGCGGCAACCACTTCATCGAGGTCTGCCTGGAGTCCGGTGGCCCCGACGCCGGCCGGGTCTGGCTGATGCTGCACTCGGGGTCGCGCAACATCGGCAAGGAGCTGGCGGAGCGGCACATGAGCGTCGCGCGGCGGCTGCCGCACAACGCCGGCCTGCCCGACCGGGACCTCGCGGTCTTCCTCGCCGGCACGCCGGAGATGGACGCGTACCGGCGGGACCTGTGGTGGGCGCAGGAGTACGCCCGGCGCAACCGGGCGGTGATGCTGGCCCTGCTCTGCAACGTGGTCCGCGACGCGTTTCCGCACGTCGGCTTCGACGAGCCGATCAGCTGCCACCACAACTACGTTGCCGAGGAGACGTACGCCGGGGTGGACGTGCTGGTCACCCGCAAGGGCGCGATCCGGGCCGGTGCCGGGGACCTGGGCATCATCCCCGGATCGATGGGCACCGGGTCGTACATCGTGCGCGGGAAGGGCAACGCGGACGCGTACTGCTCCGCCTCGCACGGGGCCGGGCGGCGGATGTCGCGCGGGCAGGCGAAGCGGACGTTCAGCACGGCCGACCTGGTGGCGCAGACCGCCGGGGTGGAGTGCCGCAAGGACGCCGGGGTGCTCGACGAGATCCCGGCCGCGTACAAGGACATCACGCAGGTGATGGCCCAGCAGGAGGACCTGGTCGAGGTGGTCGCCCACCTCAAGCAGGTGGTCTGCGTGAAGGGTTGAGCGGGGTCGCCGCCGAGCGGTTCATGTTCACCGGCGGCGACCCTGGGCGCCCTTGAGGCGGCGGCCCAGCTCCCGGGCAATCTCCCGGTTGGCGTCGCGTTCGGCGAGGGCCTGGCGCTTGTCGTACGACCTGCGGCCCCGGGCCAGCCCCAGCTCCACCTTGGCCCAGCCGTCGGAGAAGTACAGCGACAGGGGCACGAGCGTCAGCCCGCCCTCGCGCACCCGGTCGAGTATCCGGTCGATCTCGATCCGGCGCAGCAGCAGCTTACGGGTGCGCCGGGGCTGGTGGTTGGTCCAGCTTCCGAAGCCGTACTCGGCGATGTGCAGGCCGTGCAGCAGCAGCTCGCCGTCGTGTTCCTGGGCGAAGGCGTCGACCAGGGAGACGTACCCGGCGCGCAGCGACTTCACCTCGGTGCCGGCGAGCACCAGCCCCGCCTCGTAGGTCTTGAGGATGTCGTAGTCGTGGCGGGCCTTCTTGTTCGACGCGACGAGGGTGCGTCCGGTCTCCCTGGGCACTGTCGGCCTCCCGCTGGTGGTTGCGCCCCGACGGGCGAGAGGCTAGCAGCCGCGCGCCCGGGAATTTGGTGGAGCCACGCGGCGGCGACGGCCACAATGCCGCCATGGACCACCGAACCATGGTCAAGTTGAGCAAGCGGATGTCGAAGGCGTTGCGCCACGAGCCGTACCGTCTCGGCCTCACGCCGGACCGGGCCGGCTGGGTACCGGTGGACGACCTGCTCGCCGTTCTGCGGGTGGGGCGGCCCGACCTCGACGCCGTCGTGGCCGGCAACGACAAGCAGCGCTTCGCGGTGGAGCGCGGCCCGGACGGGGTGGACCGGATTCGGGCCAACCAGGGGCACTCCATCCCGGTCGAGCTGGGGCTGCCGCCGGTCGAGCCGCCCGCGCGGCTCTACCACGGCACCGGGGCCGGCGTGGTCGAGTCGATCCGGACGGGCGGGCTGCACCGGGGCGGCCGGCACCACGTGCACCTGTCGGCGGACGTCGAGACCGCCCGGCGGGTCGGCGCGCGGCGCGGCGGCCCGGTCGTGGTGTTCACCGTCGACGCGGCGGCGATGGCCCGCGACGGGCACGTCTTCCACCGCAGCGCCAACGGCGTCTGGCTGACCGACGCCGTCCCGGCGCGCTACCTGGACCCGGGGCGCTAGGGGCACCCGCGATCCCGCCCGCCCCATTGAAAGTCGTCCGCCCGCCCGGCAAGATCGGCGGCACCGGGGGAGTCGACAATGGTGGGGACGTTCAGTGGCGAAGGAGGCCGGCGCGGGGCGCGCGGCGCGTGACCTGCGGCTGGTGGTGGCCGCGCACGCGGTCTCCACGTACGGCAGCTACCTGAACCTGGTGGCGCTGGGCCTGTTCGTGCTGGCGCTCACCGGCTCCGCCATGCGGACCGGCCTGTTCATGGCCGTCCGGTTGGTCGCCGGTTTCCTCATGGGGCCGGTCAGCGGGCTGCTCGCCGGCCGCTGCCGCCGAACCCGCCTCATGATCGGCGCCGACGTGCTCTCGGCGCTGACGCTGACGCTGCTGGTGGTGGCGCCCGTCGGGGCGCGGCCGGCGATGCTCTACGCCCTCGCGGTGGTGCTGGGCTGCGGGCAGACCCTGTGGGGGGTCGCGCTGCGCGCTGAACTGCCGGACCTGGTGGGGCCGCAGCGGCGGGCCCGCGCCAACGCCCGGCTCGTGGCGGCCCGGTCGGTGGCGATGCTGCTCGGCTTCGCCTCGGCGGGGTTCCTGGTCGCGGGCCTCGGCTACGAGGTGGCGTTCCTGCTCGACGCCGGCACGTACGCGCTGTCCGCGCTGCTGCTGGCCCGGGTGCCGGCCCGCCGGCCGGCCGCCGCGCCCGGGGCCGCCGCGCCCGTCCGGCCGCAAGCCCTGGCCGGCTTCGGGGTGCTGCGGGCGGTCGCGCCGGTGGTGGCGGCCATGATCGGGGTACGCGCTGCCGACGCGTTCGGCTCGGCGGCTCACAACGTCGGTATCCCGGTGCAGGCCAGCCTGGTCCAGCCGGACTCGCCGGCGGCGTACGCCGCCGTCTTCATGACCTCCTGGGCAGTGGGCAGCCTCGCCGCCGGCCGGTGGTGCGCCCGGGTGGCCGCCCGCACCGGCGGGGTGGGCTCGCCGCGCGCCTTCGGCGTGGCCACCTGCCTGATGTCGCTCTTCTTCGTGCTCGCCTTCACCGATCCGCCCCTGTGGCTGCTGATCCCCCTGACCCTCGCGGCGGGCGCGGCCGACGGCTACGCCGAGATCAACTACACGACCCGGCTCCAGGGCGTCGACGAGTCCCGGCGGGCCCGGCTGTTCGGGTTCGCCAGCGCGGCGCAGAACGCGGGCTTCGGCCTCGGCATGATCGGCTGCGCCGCCGCGCTCGGCCGGTCGGCCCCGCTCACGGTCGTCGCCGTCGCCCACGGGCTGGCCTGCGCCGTGGCCCTCGGCTTCCTGCTCGCCCAGGCGGTGCGGCCGGCGGACCGGCACGATCCGCCGGCCGCCCGGACCGACCGGGCCGACGACCCATCGACCCCCCGAGTCGCCGAGGTGACGCCGTGACCGCCGTACCGCCCACCCGTCGTGCCGCCGTCAGTCACGGCGGCGACCTGCCCGCGGACCCGGAGCACCCCCGGACGCTGGGCGACGCGCTGCGGCGGGCGGCGCGGGAGTCTCCCGACGCCGGCATCCGCGTCGTGGACGCGGCCGGCCGGGCCACCCTGCTCGACCACGCGACGCTGCTCGCCCGGGCCCGCGCCGTGGGGGCCGGCCTGCGGGCGCGCGGGGTCGCCCCCGGCTCGCCGGCGATCCTGCGGATCGACTCGGGCGTGGAATACTGGCCGGCGTTCTGGGGCTGCGTGCTCGCCGGCGTCGTGCCGCTGACCGCTGGCGCGCCGGCCGGATACGACGCGGACAGCCCGGCCGTCGGCGCGCTGCTGCACGCCTGGCGGGCCCTCGACGCACCGGTCGTGCTCGCCGGGGCCGCCGATGTGGCGGGGCTGTCCGGGCTGCCGCTGGCCGGCCGGGCGATTGGCGTCGCCGAGCTGGCCGCGGCCGACCCGGCGCAGCCCGCCGCGGCCGACCCGGCGGCGGGGCCGTCCGACGTCGAGGCCGAGCCCGACGCGGTGGCGATCCTGCAACTGTCGTCGGGCAGCACCGGCACCCCGAAGATCATCCCGCTGACCCACCGGGGCCTGTCCGAGTACGCCGTGGGCGCCCGCGAGCTGCTCGACGTGCGTCCGGGCGACGTGCTGCTCAACTGGCTGCCGCTGGACCACGTCGCCGGCCTGCTCCTCTACCACCTCGGCGGGGTGTTCCTCGGCGTCTCCTCCGTGCACGTCGCCACCGAGCTGGTCCTGGCCGACCCGACGCGCTGGCTCGACCTCATGGATCGCTACCGGGTCACCCACAGTTGGTCGCCGAACTTCGGCCTGCGGCTGGTAGTCGACGCGGTGGCCCGCGACCCGGGCCGGCGCTGGGAGCTGGGCGGGGTGCGGCGCATGGTCAGCGGCGGCGAACAGTGCCTGCCGGAGACCTTCCGGGCGTTCGTCGCCGCGACCGGGGTGCCGGCGGCGGCGATGGCCCCGGCCTGGGGGCTCTCCGAGACCTGCACGGCGATCACCTTCGCGTCGTTCACCGAGCCGGGCTGCCGGCAGGTGGTCCGCACCGCCAGCCTGGGTGGCGACGTGGAGTGGGTCGAGGGCGAGGCGGGCGGCGACGTCACCGAGCTGCTCTGTGTCGGCCGCCCCGCGCCCGGGGCGACCCTGCGGATCGTCGACGCCGACGGCGCGGTGCAGCCCGAGGGCCGCGTCGGCCGGGTGCAGGTCCGCTCGGCCCGGGTCACCCCCGGCTACCTCGGCGACCCCGAGGCCAACCGCGCCGCCTTCCGCGACGGAGGCTGGCTGGAGACCGGGGACCTGGGCTACCTGCGCGACGGCGCGCTGACCATCGCCGGCCGCGCCAAGGACCTGCTGATCCTCAACGGGCAGAACATCCCCTGCCACGAGATCGAGCGGATCGTCGGCGCCGTCGTCGGGGTGCGCGCCGGGCGCGCCGCCGCGGTCGGGGTGCCCGACGCCCGGGCCGGCACCGAGGCCCTGGTGGTCTTCGTCGTCACCGACGCCGACGCGGCGGCCGGGCCGGCGAGCCGGGTGGCCGAGGCCGTCGCGTCGGCGGTGGCCCGGCGGTGGCAGATCGTCCCGACGCGGGTGGTGGCCGTGGCCGAGGCCGACTTCCCGCGTACCTCCGGGGGCAAGATCCAGCGCGCGGAGCTGCGCCGCCGGTTCCTCGCCGGCGAATTCCCCCCGCAGGGCCAGGCGTCCGGGGCGGCCGAGCCCGGCGCGGCCCCGCCGAAACCCGGCCCGGCGGCGGTCCGCGCCGCCGTCCGCGCCGCGCTCGCCGACGTCCTCGGCCGGCCGGTCGAGGCGGACCGACCCTTCTACGAGCTGGGCGTCGGCTCGGTCGAGATCGTCGCGCTGCGGGCCCGGCTGGAGGCGGCGCTGGGCCGCCCGGTGCCGCAGACCGCGCTGTTCGCCCACCCCACCGTCGACGCCCTCAGCGCCCACCTCGCCGCCGCCGGCCCGGCCGCCGCGCCCGCGGCGGCGGCCGGGCCGGGGGACCGGCGGGTCGCCATCGTCGGGATGGCGGCCCGCTTCCCTGGCGCGGCGAGCGTCGAGGAGTACTGGGCGGCGCTGCTGGCCGGGGTGCAGAGCGTGCGCTCCTTCACCCCGCAGGAGCTGGCCGCCGCCGGGGTGCCCGAACACCTCGCCCGCGAGCCCGGGTACGTGGCGGCCAGCGGCGTCCTGGACGACGTCGCCGGCTTCGACGCCGGATACTTCGGCGTCAGTCCCCGCGAGGCCGAGCTGCTGGATCCGCAGCACCGGCTGTTCCTGGAGATCTGCCAGCACGCCCTGGACGACGCCGGCTGCCCCGGCGAGGCCGACGGCCGGCGGATCGGCGTCTTCGCCGGCGGCGGGATGAACCTGTACCCGCACCACACCTACCTGCGCCACCAGCTCCCGCAGGCCGTCGTCGCCGACGACCCGGCCACCGCCATCGGCGCCGCGCTGGGCAACCAGCCCGACTTCCTGGCCACCCGTGTCGCCTACCGGCTGGGGCTGACCGGGCCCGCCGTGACCGTGCAGACCGCCTGCTCCACCTCGCTGGTCGCGGTGCACCTGGCCGCCCGCGCCCTGCTCGCCGGGGACGCCGACGTCGCCGTCGCCGGCGCGGTGGCGGTGCACGTCCCGCAGGTCACCGGGTACCGGCACACTCCCGGGTCGATCCTGTCGGCGTCCGGGCGGTGCCGGCCCTTCGACGCCGACGCCGACGGCACGGTCGGCGGCAACGGGGTCGCCGCGGTGGTGCTCAAGCCGCTGGACCGGGCGCTCGCCGACGGCGACCGCATCCACGCCGTGCTGCTCGGCTCGGCCGTCAACAACGACGGGGCGGGCAAGGTCGGCTGGACCGCCCCCGGGGTGCCGGGGCAGGTCGACGTGGTCCGGCGGGCGTTGCGCGACGCCGGGGTGCCGGCCGCCTCCGTCGGGTACGTCGAGGCGCACGGCACCGGCACCGCACTCGGCGACCCGGTCGAGCACCACGCCCTCGCCGAGGCGTACGCGCCCGCGCGGGCGTTCCTCGGCTCGGTGAAGGCCAACATCGGACACCTGGACAGTTGCGCCGGCATGGCCGGGCTGATCAAGGCCGTGCTCGCCGTCGGCTCCGGCCGCGTCCCGCCGCAGATCAACTTCACCCGGCCGAACCCCGCGCTGGGCCTGGCCGACGGCCCGTTCACCGTGACCACCGTCGCCACCGACTGGCCGGCGACCGCCTCGCCCCGGCGCGCCGCCGTCAGCGCTCTCGGCGTCGGCGGCACCAACGCCCACGTGATCGTCGAGCAGCCGCCACCCCCGCCGCCCCGGGCAGCCGCCGCGCCGGACCGGGTCCCCGGGCTGTTCCCCGTCTCCGCCGCCGACCCCACCGCGCTGGCCGCGCTCGCCCTGCGCCACCGCGACCGGCTGCGCGCCGACCCCGAGCTGGCCCTGGCCGACGTGGTGCGCACCGCCGGCACCGGCCGCCGGCACCTGCGCCACCGGCTCGTCGCCCTCGGCGGGTCGACCGCCGCGCTGGCCGAGGCCCTGGACCGGCACGCCGCCGGCCTGCCGGCCGACGTGGTGACCGGTGAGGCCGGCGGGGACACGGCCGGGCCGGTCGCCCTGGCCTTCCCCGGCCAGGGCGAGGCGCGCGACGTCCTGCTCCCGCTGGCCGCCCGGTTCCCGGTCGTCCGGGAGGTGCTCGACGAGGCCGCCGAGGCGTACCGGGAGGCCGTCGGCGGCGACCTGGTGGCCCGGCTGCGGGCCGAACACCAGCCGACCGGCCGGCCCACCGATGTCGCCCAGCCGGCGCTGGTCGTCGTCGGGGTGGCGCTGGCCGAGCTGTGGCGCTCGTGGGGCCTGGCGGTGGACCACGTCCTCGGCCACAGCGTCGGCGAGTACGCCGCCCTGGTCGTCGCGGGCGCGCTCCCCCTCGCCGACGCGGTGCGGCTCGCCGCCGGACGGGGCCGCCTGATGGCCGATTACCTGCCGGCCGGCGCGATGCTGGCGGTGCTGGCCGACCGGTCGACCGTGGACGCGCTGGCCGGCGGGTCGCCGCTGGAGCTGGCGGCGGTCAACGGGCCGGCCCAGCACGTCCTCGCCGGCCCGCCGGGCACCGTCGACGCCGCCGCCGACCGGGCCGCCCGGCTCGGGGTGGCGACCCGACGGCTCCCGGTCGACCGGGCGTTCCACTCGGCGGCCGTCACGCCGGTGCTGGGCCGGCTGCGCGGGCTGGCCGCCGGGGTCACGTTCCGGCCGACCCGGCTGCCGCTGGTCAGCGCCCTCGACGGCCGGGTCCGCCCGCCCGGCTGGCGGCCCGACGCCGAGTACCTGTGCCGCCACGCCCGCGAGCCGGTGCGCTGGCACGACGCGGTCGACGCCCTCGCCGCCGGCGGGGTCGCGACGGTGGTCGAGGCGGGCGCGGGCGGCGCGCTCACCGCCCTCGCCGCCGTGGCCGGCACACCGACGCGCTGGGTGGCGTCCCAGCGGCGGGGGCTCGACCCCGCGGCCGGGCTGTGGCGGGCGGTGGCCGAGCTGCACGTCGCGGGCACGCCGCTGGACTGGGCGGCGCTCGTGGACGGCCACGGCGGTCGCCGGGTGACGCTGCCGGCGTATCCCTTCCAGCGCCGCCGCTTCTGGGCCACCCCGCGAGACGCCGCGGTCGCCGCCGCGCCGGCTCGTCCGGTCGCCGCGCCCACGGTGGGACCGGACACGGTGGGACCGGACACGGCGGGACCGGAGGCGGCGGGGGCGGTGCTGGAGCGGGTGCGGGCACTGACGGCCGAGCGGCTCGGCCTGACCGTAGCCGAGGTCGGCCCCGACGAGAGCTTCTTCGCCCTGGGCGCCGACTCGCTCCTGCTGATCACGATGGCCCGTGAGATCGAGCGCGCCTTCGCCGTTCGGGTGCCGGTGCGGGACCTGGTCACCACCGTCGACACCACCCGCCGCCTGGCCACGAC
>NZ_SMKJ01000228.1:0-12074 GCF_004348615.1 Micromonospora sp. KC207 | reverse complement strand
ATCTTGCAGCTCGGGGTGGGTGCGGCGGGCCCGGTGATCGATGGGTGTGAGGCTCCAGGTAGGACAGCTGTCGACCAAGACTCGAAGCCCCGACCGGGAGCCTCGCCATGCTGTCCTACCCCGCCACCATTCCGTTGTCCAGCCGCACCCTGAACCACCTCGCCGAACGCATCCGCTCCCATCGCAAGCAGCGCCGGTCCCGGTGGCGACGTCTCGATCCCGGACGGCAGGCGCTGCTGGCTCTGGCCCATCTGCGCAACGGCGACACCTACACCCGACTCGCGACCGGCTTTCAGATCGGCGTCGCCACCGCCTGGCGCTACGTCCAGGAAGCGACAGCCCTGCTCACGGCGGTCGCCAACGACCTGGCCACCGCCATGGGACGGATCCGCCGGCTGGCGTACGCGATCCTGGACGGCACCCTGATTCCGACCGACCGGATCGCCGACCAGAAGCCGTACTACTCCGGGAAACACAAGCGCCACGGCGTAAACGTGCAGGTCATCGCCGATGCCGCTGGCCGGCTCGTCTGGGCTGCACCGGCGCTGCCCGGTTCGGCCCATGACCTGACCGCAGCCCGAACCCACGGCGTCATCGACGCGCTGACCAGCGCGGATGTGATGACCTTCGCCGATAAGGGCTACCAAGGAGCCGGCGGCAGCGTGCGCACACCATTCAAGCGGCACCGCTTCCGCCCGAAGCTGTCACGCCGGCAGAAGGCCGTGAACCGCGCCCACGCGAGAATCCGCGCCCGCGGCGAACGCGCGATCGCCACCCTCAAGACCTGGAAGATCCTGACCAAGCTGCGCTGCTGCCCACACCGCGCCACCGCGATCGTGCAGGCCATCCTCGCTCTGCACCACCTCGAAGCCAACCGCCACGCACGATGAAAAAGGCTGAGTGTGGTCAGCGCCCGGTGGAGGAACCGCCGGGCCGCGGCGGTGTCCCGACGCGTCGAGACGAGCACGTCGATGACCTGACCATGCTGGTCCACGGCCCGGTACGTGTACCGCCAGACGCCGTTGACCTTGACGTAGGTCTCGTCCACGAACCAGCGGTCACCCGGACAGTGGCGGGAGAATCGGGCGGCGTTGGCCAACAGCGGGGTGAATCGCTGCACCCGCCGGTAGACGGTGACGTGATCGACCTCGACACCGCGCTCGGCCGGCAGTTCCTCCACATTCCGATAGGAGAGGTTGAACCGCGGGTACCAGCGGACGGCCAGGACGATCACCTCGGGCGGGAACCGGAACCCGACGAACGTCGACGACGGCGGAGACCAGGACCGGAGGCGGGACGACGACCTCACCGGCCAAGCACACCACACCGGCCATGCCGATATCGATCATGCATCCGCCCAACGCAACAGACCCGACATTCCAACGGCGGTGATTGAGATCTCCGAGTACCGATTCCAGCGTCGGTCAAGCCGCCCGGCTCACGAGGTCCCGTACGGCGGTCCGAGTCGCGTCAGTCGAGGCGGCCTCGACCAGGGTCACGTTCGGGTCGCCTGGATCGTGCCCGACCGCGAGGTGACGCGCTTGCGGAAAGTTCGACCGTCCGCTGGCCATGGCGGTAACCGCGACCTCGCCCACGGCGATGAATACCGTGCAGTTCTGGCTGGCCAGGCTGTTGTAGTAGGTGAGGGCGTTCGCCGGATTCTGCGGCCCGGACACCGCCAGGTGCTGGATCTTGATCCGGGTGTCGGTCGACGCCTCTCGCATCCCTGCCCAGACGGCGGCGGCAGGCTCGCCGGCTAGTCCTCTCTCGTCAGTGAGCAGGCATGCGGTGGTGTCGCGGTAACGCCGCTCCCGGACCGGTTCAGTGTCCGACGGTGGCCACAGGACCCAAATCGCCACGACGGCTGTGACGGCCACGACGGTCCCGACCCCGACAGCGACGAGCACGCGTTGCCGCCGCAGCCATTCACCCATGACGACCCCCGGTACGCCGTGTTCCCCGTTCGCCTCACGGCTTGTTGTGGCGAGTCGCCAGAGCATAGCCACCTGTCAACGTGGCAGGGGAGCGCGGCGGAGCAATCCCATAACCGAATCCAACCAATGGGATCACTGTATGTAATCGGACGTGCTCGCTGGCCCTGCCCCGCAGATGCGCCGTGCAGGGCCTTGCCAGTGCGACTCGCGCAATGCAAGCTTCCTTGACTTTGCAGCGCGGGCTACGGGGGAGGACTGCCGTGCGCAGTTGGTTGCGGCGTGCCCACAAACGGCAGGCACAATCCAGACCACCGGCCAAACGATCCGCCCACAGCGCACCGCCATGCGCTCAACCCGTCGGCTCGCCACGGCCCTGATCCTCGCGCTGGCCCTCGGGATCGGCGTGCCCCCCGGGGCGGTACCGACGGACCAACCATCGCCGTCGCTGTCCTGGCTGTGGAGCTGGCTCTCCACCCGGCCATCCTGGGCGTTCAATGCCCCGTCGACCCCGGAGCAGGAGCGGGGACGGGCCCCGCAGCAGGGCCACTACGTCACCGCCCCCCAAGCGCCGGCCGGTGGCAAGGGCAAGCCGGCAAAGGGTGAACTGAAGCGCTACGAGCCGCACCGGCCGGGGTCGGGGACGGTGAACACCGGCGAGGCCGACACCGGCTTCGACCCCGATGCCAGCGAACGGATCGCGTCGGCGGCGAGTGAGAAGTCGGACGTCTACCGCAACCCGGACGGCTCCTACACCCGGCGGGTGCACCGCGGCCCAATCAACTACCGGGCTGCCGACGGCACGTTCAAACAGATCGACAGCATCCTGCGTACCGGTGCCGACGGGCGGCCCCGGGTAACGGGCAACTCCTTCGACCTGAGCTTCGCCGGCCCGCAGGCACCCGTTCCGGGCAGGTCGGCCCAGGCCGACGGCGGCCCTTCCGCTTCCCTCGAGGAGGACGACGACCTCGTACGGCTGTCCCTCGGCGGCGGTCGGGAATTGGCGTTCACGCTCTCCGGTGCGACCATCGGCGCGCCGGTGGTGGACCGTGAGATCGCCCGGTACGCCAACGTCTTCCCGGACGTCGACCTCGAGCTGGGCGCGATGGCCGACGGTGTCAAGGAACTGCTGTTGCTGCGGTCGGCACAGGTGCCGACGGAGTACATCTACCCGCTGCGGCTGACCGGTCTGACCGCGCGGGTCGGTGTCGGTGGGGCGGTCGAGTTCGTGAGCGACGACGGAAAGGTCGTCGTGTCGATGCCGGTCGGTTATCTGGAGGACGCGGCGGTGGATGCCACCGGCGCGGGCGTCATGTCGCACGCGATGCGCTACGAGATCGTCGACGTCGAGGGGACGCCGACACTGAAGATGTCGATCAACGGGGCGTGGCTGCGCGATCCGGCCCGCCGGTTCCCGGTGGTCCTGGACCCGACCGCCACCATCGCGACCACCACCGGCGACACCTATGTGCAGTCCGGCGCGACCGAGCCGGACCGGTCCGCCGAGGACAACTTCGCGGTCGGTACCTTCGACGGCGGCGGTGGCAAGGCCAAGTCACTGATGCCGTTCCCGACCTTCGGCACCACCTTCGCGGGCAAGCGGCTCAGCGCTGCCGACCTCAACCTGTTCATGAGCTATCAGGGCGTCGGCAGCGGCTGCGTGGCCCGCCGCTTCGATGTGCACCGGGTCACCTCGAACTGGAACGCCGCCACCGTCAAGTACGGCACCTTCCCGTCGTACTCGGCCTCGATCGGTAACGCCTCACCGTCGAGCACCACCGCGTGCAACAACACTTCCGGGACCCGTAACGTCGGGACCTGGGTGTCGGCGGCGCTGAACGCGGCGCAGGTCAACGAGTGGGTGACCGGTACCGGCAACTACGGCCTGGCGCTCACCGCCTCGGAGACCGACAGCGCCGCCTGGAAACGGTTCACCTCGGCGAACCCGAATCTGACCTGCACCCACAGCACCTACGGCGCGATCCAGTGCGACCCGTTCATCGACGTCACCTACAGCGACAACGTCGTGCCGCAGGTGACGGCCCGCTACCCGGCCAACAACTATCCGGTCAGCACGCTCACCCCCGAACTGGCCGCGCAGGGCAACGATCCGGACAACTGGCCGGCCAAGGGACTGCGCTTCAACTTCCTGATCTACAACGACCAGGGCGCTCAGATCACCACCTCCGGATGGGTGCCCGGCGGCGTCTGGAAGGTCCCCCCGGGTGTGCTCGCCTGGGGAAAGACCTACCTGTACGCGGTGCAGGTCAATGACTACTCGTCCACCGGACCATCCGCCCCCGTCACGTACGCCTTCTCGACGCAGGTGCCGCAGCCGGCGGTGACCTCCTCGCTGGCCCAGAACGGCGGCAAGGGCTACGAAGCCAGCGTCGGCAACTACACCACCTCGGACAGCGACGCCGAGGTCGCCACGGTCGGTCCCGCGCTGTCGATCACGCGGGACTACAACAGCCTGGACACCCGCGCCGACAGCGCGTTCGGCCGTGGCTGGTCGTCGCTGCTGGACATGCGCGCCCGGGAGGACCGGGACGCCGCCGGGGTGCTGCAGACCGCGACGATCCGCTATCCCGACGGGCAGGAGGTGTCGTTCGGCCGTAACAACGACGGCACGGTGGGTCCCGCCGTCCGGCCGGTTCTCCGTCTTCACGGCGATCACCGGCGGCTACTCGCTGACCGACAAGGACGCCACCGGGTACGAGTTCACCCAGTCGCCCGGCGGCGGTGTCTTCCACCTGACGAAGGTCACCGACGCGTCCGGTCGGGCGCTGACCCTGCGCTATGACACCAACGGGCGGGTGGACCAGCTCCGGTCGGTGGCGTCGAACCGTACCCTGACGGTCGGTTGGTCCACCCCGGCGGGCGCCGCCCACCCGCACGTCGCGACGGTCACCACCGACCCGGTCACCCCGGGTGCCCCAGGCACCGTGCTGACCTGGTCGTACGAGTACGACACGGATCTGCTCGAGCGGGTCTGTCCACCGGGTACCAGCACCGAGTGCGCCAGCTACGAATACACCGCGACGGCGCAGCACGCCAGCACCGTACTAAACTCCTCGCCGTACTCTTTTTGGCGGTTGAACGAGCCCTCCGGCGCGACGGTCGCGCAGAGTGGTGTGCTGTCCAACGACGGCGGCGACGCCGGTGTCCTGCAGAACGTCGCCCTCGGTGGGTCCGCGGCCCACCCGGGATCCACCTCCACCTCCGCCACGTTCAACGGCACTAGTTCCCGGGTGAAGCTGCCGGCGAAGGCCATCGCCGACGCCTCGTACCAGTCGATCAGCATGTGGTTCCGGACCAGCACCCCCACCGGTGTGCTGTTCAGTTACCAGAGGGACGCGGTCGATCCCGGTGCCACCACCACCGGCGGGTACACGCCCGCGCTCTACGTCGGCTCCGACGGGCGGCTGCGGGGCCAGTTCTGGACCGGCAACGCGGCCTCGACGCTCGCCTCGCCGGCTCCGGTCACCGACGGCCAGTGGCACCACGTCGCGCTGGCCGGAAACGGCGGCAGCCAGCGGCTCTACCTCGACGGCGTCGAGGTCGGCGTGCTCAACGGGGCGATCACCCTGGCCAGCGTCGGCGCCACGAACAGCTACATCGGCGCAGGCTTCCTCGGCGGTGCGTGGCCGGCGCAGCCGCACACCGCGCCGACCGCTGCCTTCTTCACCGGCTCGATCGCCGATGTCGCGTTCTACAACCACGCGCTGACCGGCTCCACCGTCACCTCCCTCTACCAGTCGGGTCAGGTCGGGACGCCGGTGATCTCGGAGGTCGGCAGCAACGCCGGCCGGATCCGTGCACAGGTCGAGTACGACACGGTCAGTGGCCGGGTCAGCCAGGTCACCGACGAGAACGGCGGCGTCTGGCAGATCGAGGCCCCCACCACCTCCGGCTCCAGCCAGGTGTACGTCTCCACGGTGCTCGGCTCCCGGCCGCGCGACTACTACCGGCTCGGCGACATCGATGCTCCGGCGGAGGCGGTCAACAAGGTGGTGGGCAACCGCGCCTACTACAACAACGTCACCTTCAACACCGCGCAGCCGAACACCACCAGCCCGTTCGCGGACACCTTCGGGGCTGGCTTCAACGGCACATCGTCGTTCGTCCGGATGCAGGGCTGGGGCGTGGTGCCGTTCGAGGGGCCGCACACCATCGAGATGTGGTTCAAGGTGCCGGCCAACCACGCGCAGAGCGGGGTGCTCTACAGCTACCAGGACTCGGCGGTCAACGGCGGTACCCCGACCACCGGGGCCTACGTGCCGGCGCTCTACGTCGGCGCCGACGGTTACCTGCGCGGCGCCATGTACACGGGAACGGCCAGCCCGATCACCTCGACGACCAAGGTGAACGACGGCAACTGGCACCACGTCGTGCTCTCCGCCGGCTACCAGGACCGGCAGCGGCTCTACCTGGACAACAAGCTGGTCGGCACCAAGGTCGGCTCGCTGGTGCCCACATTCTCGGAACTGGGCTACATCGGTGCCGGCACCACCCGCAACTGGCCCGGCTCGTCCCGCGACGTCAGCTACTTCACCGGCAACATCACCGAGTTCGCCTACTACGACGAAGCGCTGTCGGAGGCAGCGGTCGACGCTCACTACAAGGCCTCCCGCAGCGCCCTGCCGCCACCGGCCGGGGCCACCGGCCCGGTGCTCACCCCGGTCACCACCGCCACCGTGACCGACCCGACCGGCAGACCGATCAAGCAGATGTTCGACCTGGTCAACGGCAACCGGCTGATCGCACAGACCGATGCGCTGGGCAACACCACCACGTACGGCTTCGACGTGGGCGGCTTCGTCTCGGTGGAGTACGACCCGCTGGGCCGCAAGACCGAGTCGGGCAAGGACGTACGCGGCAACACGATCCGGTCGACCACCTGCCGACACCACAACACGGAGGTGGGCGACGAGTGCCAGACGTCGTACTACCGGTACTGGCCGGACGCCACCACCGTCAACCTCACCCCGGACGCCCGCAACGACCAGTTGATCGAGATGGTCGACGCCCGGGGAGCCACCGAGACCGATTCCCGGTACCGGACCCGCTTCACCTACGACACGGCTGGCAACCGGACCAGCATGATCTCACCACCGGTGCCCGACCACCCCAACGGTCGGACCACGGCGATGACCTACACGACCGCCACCACAGCGGCCGTCGGCGGGGGAGTCACCCCGCCAGGTCTGCCGCTGACCACCACCTCGCCGCGCGGTTCCCAGCAGCGCACCGACTACAACGCAGCCGGCGACGCGGTCCGGGTCACCGACCCGGCCGGGCTGGTCA
Source organism: Micromonospora sp. KC207 (assembly GCF_004348615.1). Taxonomy (NCBI): domain Bacteria; kingdom Bacillati; phylum Actinomycetota; class Actinomycetes; order Micromonosporales; family Micromonosporaceae; genus Micromonospora; species Micromonospora sp. KC207. Next base: position 4,836 of record NZ_SMKJ01000228.1, on the reverse strand, counting down.
CCGAGTTCACCTACGACGGGCTGGGCCGGGTGACCACCAAGAAGGTGATCTCGACCGCCTACCCGGCCGGGCAGGTCACCAGCTACGCGTACGACGCGGACGGCGAGGTGACCGAGACGGTCGAGCCGCCGGTGACGAACCGGGTCACCGGGGCGGTGCACACCGCCCGGACAACCGACGTCTTCGACGCCGACGGCCTGGTGACCCAGCGGACCGTGGCCGACACCACCGGCGGCGACAGCCCCCGGGTGGCCAGCAGTGCCTACGACCGGTACGGCCGGATGATCAAGAGCGTCGACCCGGGCGACGCGGTCACCGTCTTCGAGTACGACGTGTACGGCAACCAGACGAAGGCCGTCTCCTGCGACAGCGACCCCCTGCCGGGCCAGCCCTGCCCTACCGGCGACGTGCTACGCATGATCGAAGATCTGTACGACGCCGAGGGTCACCTGTTGACCAGCCACCTGACCGGTGCCGACGGAGCCCGGACCAGGCTGACCTTCAACACCTACTACACCGACGGGAGCCTCGCGTCCGAGACCGACGCGATGAACTGGACCACCAACTACGTCTACAACGCCGACGGCACCCTGCGGAAAGTGACCCGCACCGACGGTGTGAAGAGCCACGTCGTCGAGGAGAACCTTTACGACCGTGCCGGCAACCTGTCCTCCCGTACCGAGAACAACGGCGCGACCAACACCCAGTACACGCACGACGGCGCCGGCCGCCTGCAGGCCTCGCGGGTGGTCGTGAACGACATCCCCCGCACCACCCGTTACACCTACGACGCCGACGACCGGGTGGTGGCGACCCGAAACACGTCCGGCGACAACGAGACCGTGCTGCGTACGGTCGAGAACACCTACGACCCGATGGGTCGGCTGACCTCGGAGAGCATCAGCACCAACGCGGCGTCCCGGCCCGCCGGCTGGTGGAAGCTGGACGAGACCAGCCAAGCAGGAGAAATCTTCACCGCCCACGACTCGTCGCCGTCCCAACAGGACGCCTCCGGCTACCTCGGGGCCTCCCTCGGTGGAGGGTTCGGCACCTTCACCAACGGTAGCCTCGACACCGGCGGGCCGGTGCTCAACACCACCCAGTCGTACTCGGTCTCAGCGTGGGTGCGGGTGAGCAACCTGACCACCTCGCAAACCGCCGTCGGCCAGGGCGGCAACAACCACGGCGCCTTCTTCCTCCAGTACCACCGGACGGCGAACAAGTGGGCCTTCGTCTCGCCGTCGTCGGACTCGGCCTCACCGGCGTCGTCCGCGACGGCGACGGCGAACCTCACCCCGGCCGCCAACACCTGGGTCCACCTGGTCGGGGTCTTCGACGCCGGCACCAAGGCGATGTCGATCTACGCCAACAGCGTCGCCGGTGTCTCCGCCACGAACGCGACCCCGTTCAACTCGGTCACGCCGCTGAGTATCGGCGGCGTGCACTACGGCAACGGCGGCGGTGCCACCTTCGCCGGCAACATCGACAACGTTCAGGTCTACCAGCGGGCCGTCTCGGCCACCGAAGTGGCCACCCTCTACGGCAGCGGCAATGGCCGGACCAGCAACACCACGCTGAGCACCAACCAGTTGACCACCAACTACACCGTCGACGACCGCGGTCTGACCACCGCGGTGGTGGACCCGAAGGGCAACCGCACCGACTTCGAGTACGACGAGGCCGGTCAGCTCGTCCAGCAACTCGACCCGGCGGTGAGCACCGAGGTCCTCGGTGGCACCCCGCTGCCGATCCGGCCGATCTCCAAGCTCGGCTACAACACCTTCGGCGAGGAGGTCGAGTCCCAGGACCCGCTCGGCAACATCACCCAGGTCCGGGTCGACGCGCTGGGCCGTCCGTGGAAGACGATCCAGCCCGACTACACCCCACCGGGTGGCACCCCCATCGTGGGCGCGCACACCGTCACCACCTACGACAAGCTCGGCCAGGTCGTCGCCACCACCGATCAGCGCGGCAAGACGACGACCTACGAGTACGACTCGTTCGGCAACCCGGTCAAGGTGACCGACCCCAACGGCAAGTTCTCCACCGCCACCTACAGCCCCGTCGGTGACCTGCTGGAAACCGTCGACCCGACCGGCGCGAAGTCGGCCTCGACCTACGACTACCTCGGCCGGCAGGTCACCATCAGCCAGGTGGTCCGGCAGCCGACCCCGTTGGTCAACACGACCAGCTACGACTACGGCACCGGGGCCTACGGCAACACGGCCGCGGCCGGCCCGTGGCTCCAGAAAATCACCTCCCAGGACGGCGTGACCACCTCGTACACCAACAACGTACTGGGCGAGCAGGTCACGATCCGCGATGGCGCGAGCAACCCCACCTCGATCGACTACGACGGCCTCGGCCGGGTGTCGCGCATCCTCAACGCCGACGACACCCGGCGGCTGTTCAGCTACGACGGTGCAGGCCGGACCGTCCGGGTCGAGAACCGCAACCCCAGCAACGTGGTGATGACCACCGAGACAGCCGCGTACGACGACAACGGCAACCTGGTCGCCTCCACCGACGCCCGCCAGACCACGACCACCTTCGGCTACGACGCACTGAACAACCTGACCAGCGAGGTCCAGCCGATCACCGCCACCACGGCGATCACCACCTCGTTCGGCTACGACGCGGCCGGGAACCGGACCCGGTTCACCGACGGACGCAACAACGCGTTCTGGACCACGTACAACAGCTGGGGCCTGCCGGAGTCGCAGATCGAGCCGGCGACGAACGCCCATCCCGACCTGGCCGACCGCACCTACACGGTGACCTACGACCAGGCCGCGAGGGCGGTCGCCCAACTGGCACCCGGCGGCGTGCGGATCGACAACGAGTACGACGACCTCAACCGGCTGACCGGCCAGACCGGCGCCGGCGCGGAAGCCGCGACCACCGCCCGCTCGTTCGGCTACGACGACGCCGGACGGCTGACCTCCTTCTCCGCCCCGAACGGCACCAACTCGGTCAGCTACGACGACCGGGGTCTGCCGCTGACGATCGACAGCCCCGGCAACGCCACGTCGTTCGGCTACACCCGAGACGGCCGGATGGCGTCACGCACCGACGCGGCCGGCACGACCAGTTACACCTACGACGTCGCCGGCCGGCTGCGGACGGCGGCCAACCCGACCACGGGGATCAACCTCACCATCGGCTACAACACCATGTCGCTGCCGTCGACCATCACCTACGGCACGAACAACAACGTCCGCACCCTCACCTACGACCATCTGCAGCGCCTGGGCACGGACACCCTGCGTACGTCGAACGGCACGACGACCCTCGGGTCGATCACCTACGGCTACGACCCCAACGGCAACATGAACTCCAAGGTGACCACCGGATTCGCCGGAGCGTCATCGAACACCTACGGCTACGACCTCGCCAACCGGCTGACCTCCTGGACCCGCGGCAGCGCGGTGACCGCATACGCGTACGACGGCTCGGGCAACCGGACCCAGGCCGGAGCGAAGGCGTTCACCTACGACGCCCGTAACCGGCTCACCGCCCAGACCGGGGTCGGCTCGTACGTCTACACCCCGCGCGGCACGCTGCGCCAGACGATCTCCGGCAGCCTCACCTACGAGACGACGGCGGACGCTCTCGGCCAGGTCGTCTCGCAACAGGCGGCCGGCGGGACAAGCACCTACTCCTACGACGCGCTGGGCCGTGCCGTCCAGCCGCAGTTCCGCTACACCGGACTGGGCAACACCCTGGCCCAGGACGGCACAGCCACCTACACCCGGGGCCCGGGTGGCGAGTTGCTCGGCCAGGGCAGCGGCGCCGGCGCTGGTTCGGTATACGCGTGGACCGATCTGCATCGGGACGTGGTCGGCCAGTTCACCGCCACCGGTACGGCGTTGACCGGCTCGACCAGCTACGACCCCCTCGGCACGGTCCTGACCACCTCTGGTCTCGTTGGTAACCTCGGCTACCAGTCGGAGTGGACCGACACCCAGACCGGTCGGGTGAACATGCACGCCCGCTGGTACAACCCGGACACCGGCCAGTTCGACACCCGCGACACCGCGTCGAACGACCCGGTGCCGGACTCGGTGGCGGCCAACCGTTTCCAGTACGGCGACGCGAACCCGATGACGACCATCGACCCGACCGGTCACTGGGGTCTGAAGAGTTTCCTCAAGAAGACGGTCAGGGTCGTCACGAACCCGGTCGCGACGTACCGCGCGGTGGCCAGCAAGGCGTCGTCGGCGTTCAACTATGTGGCGTCGGGTCGGGCCTGGAGCGACGTCAAGGCCAAGGCGAAGAAGGTCGTGACCAAGGCCAAGAAGGCCGTCGAGGTGGTCAAGGACTCCACCGTCCGGTGGGCGAAGAAGAAGGTCAACAAGGTCAGGGACGCCTACAAGTCGGCGAAGAAGTGCGTCTCCGGTGGCGTCGGCAAATGCGTCAAGGAGACAGCCAAGAAGGCCGTCAAGAAAGTCGCGACCACCGTCAAGTCGACGGTGGAGACGATCAAGAAGGACCCCTGGAAGTTCGTGGCCACCGCGGCGGTCGGGCTCGCGGCGGCGGTGGCGGTCGGGGCGCTCTGCGCCACCGGTGTGGGTTGTCTGATCCTCGCCGGTGCTGTCGCGGGTGCGATGTCGGCCGGGGCCGGCTACATGGTCGATGTCAGTCGCGGGGATGAGGAGTTCTCGTGGAGTGGCCTGGCCGGCACGATGGTGGAGGGTGGCCTGGACGGGGCGCTGTCGGGTGGCCTGAGCCGGTTCGGTGGCGGTACCCGACTGCTCGGCGGCGCGAACCGAGCGGTCCGTGGTGGCCCGAGCCCGGCGTCGGCACCGTCTCGGCAGGCGTCGATCGGTGGTGGCC
>NZ_SMKJ01000227.1:0-12119 GCF_004348615.1 Micromonospora sp. KC207 | reverse complement strand
GGGTGGCAGGGTGGGCGGATGACGCCACTGGACGCGAAGGCCGATCTGCACCGATACCTGCGTGACGCCCGCGAGGCCCTGCTGTGGAAACTCGACGGGCTCTCCGAGTACGACATCCGCCGGCCGTTGACCCCGACCGGCACCAACCTGCTGGGGCTGGTCAAACACCTCGCCAGCGTCGAGTTCGGCTACTTCGGGCCCACCTTCGGCCGGCCGCACGACGAGTCGATGCCCTGGCTCGACTCCTACGCCGACCCCAACGCCGACCTGTGGGCGACCGTCGACGAGTCCCGCGAGCAGATCGTCGCGCTCTACCACCGGGCCTGGGCACACACCGACGCGACGATCGAGGCGCTACCGCTCGACGCGATCGGCACCGTCCCCTGGTGGCCGGTCGACCGCAGCCAGGTGACCCTGCACCTGATCCTGGTGCACGTGACCACCGAGAGCCACCGGCACGCCGGGCACGCGGACATCGTCCGCGAGACGATCGACGGTGCCGCCGGGATGATGCAGGACCACGACAACCTGCCGTACGGCGACGCGAGCCGGTGGGCGGAGCACCGCGCCCGGGTGCAGCGGGCAGCCGAGCAGACCTTGGAGGCGTAGAGAACGAGCGTGCGCTGCGCGACTGGCAGTCCCGGTTCGGACGCCGGGTGGTGCGCGGGTGACCGCCGCGACCGGGCGCGAGCGATACGTCGTACACCTGACGGTCGCCGCCGACGACCTGCCGGCGGCGCGGCTGCTGGCCCGCGCGATCGGCCGGTCGCTGGCGTTCCCGCCGGAGCTGGTGCTCGGCGAGACGACGGTGCCGAGGGAGGGCGCGCCGGACGCGCAGCACCAGATCTTCTGCGACCGGCGGCTCGGCGGTCGACGCCGCTGCGTGCGGCGGGTCGACCATCCGGGCGGCTGCATTTCGTGACGGTGCCGGCCGTCATCCGGCGGCGTCGGCAGCCCCGCCGTCGCGCCGCACCCCTCGAGTTCAGTCAACTGCCGCGAAGTCCCTGACAGCGGGTGGCCTGACTACCCGCCCCCGGCGCGACGACGGGTGCCCGAGGTGGGCACCCGCAGCCACTACGCTCGAGCTGTTCGGGAAGCTCGGCAACTGAGTCCGTTACGGGGCACCGAACAACGCCTCGGCCGCGCGAGCCAGGCTGTCATCGAACGTGGCGAGCAGGAGCAACACAACCAGCAGGACGACGAGGCGTGCGGTCCGGCCGTCGCTGGCCAGCGCCCAGGCAAGCAACTGGTAGAGGGTCTGCGGCGCCGCGACACGTGCGCTGGAGCGCAACTCCGCCAAGTCGCGGCGACCACGCCGCCCTGCGAACAGCGCCCATCCAAACAGCACCAGCAACACCACGACGGCGACAAGCGCCTCCCGCCGGTCTGCGAACTCAACAAAAGTGGGCAAGGCATCCTCCTCGTCACCAGGGCCAGGACAACGGTGGTCGGCACCCCGAACCACCTGAAGCCGCACTCGGTCTTCAGATCACAGCAGAGGTGCAGAATTTCGGACATTTCGACGACTTGTCGTAGTGGACGCCGGTTTCGGTGAGCCCGAAAAGGAGCAACGCCTCCAGAACAAAGGCCAGCTCCGGCACCTGAAGGACTTTCGAAAACCCCCAGAGACCGCATTGAGAGTGGCATGGATCACATCAGGTGGGGTCGGTCCCCGGCCCGACGGCACCGAATTTTCGGACCGCCCGAATGTCCTCTGTGTACGGACGGCCGCGGATACTTTCTGGATCGGACGGGAACTCACCGCTTCTTTCGGTGCACACGGGCAGCGGCTACACCAGAATTGCGACGTGGACGAAGTGCAGAACCAAGTACGGGAGCTGCTCTGGGATTGGCACCGCCACAAGCACAAGGGCAGCAAGCACGGTGCGTTCCAACGGTTCTGGGAGGCGATCAAGACTGACTGCGACATCAGCCACAAGAAGGTCCTCGACGAGCTGAGGCGCGACGGCCGGGTCTCCTGGGACCTGCTGGCGCGAGCCGTTCGGGTCTGCGTGCCAGACGATGACTACGAAGATCGGCTGGAGCACTTCGCCGGGCTGTGGCAGGAACACCGAGGAGTGGCCCCACCGGGCTACTGCGGCCGGATCGTCATAGCCGGCCAGGTGGTTCGGAACGCGCTCGTCACTCCGGCGGACGCCAGGGACGACAAGAGCCGGATCGCCATGCTGGAGCGCGAGCACGATCGCGCCCAACTGGAACTGGTCGACCAGCACCGTCGGATCAAGGAGTTGCAGGGCCAGATCGCCGGGCTGACCGCCAACCTGCAGCACCAGGCCGAAGAGGCCGAAGCGGACCGGCGCAGGTTGATCAACAGCATCGAAAACGTGTCCGAACAGATGCGGCAGGATGTCGCCCGCCAGCACCAGGAGGGTGCTGAGCTCAACGCCCGCATCGACCGGCTGGTGCGGGAGAACGAGGACCTCATCGCCCATCAGGAAGTGCTTACCCGCGCACGGGACCAGGCCGAACACCGTGCCGGCCGCTTGGTCACCGAGCGCGACAGAGCCGAGACCCGCGCCGGCCAGCTCGCGCAGGAACGCGATGACGCCGAGGCCCGCGCCAGCCAGCATCTGGTAGCTCTCGGCGAGTTGCGGCAGAGCACCGACCAGGAGCGGTTCCGCCTCTATGAAATGATCAACGACTTGAGGGACAAGGTCTCCGCGTTGTCGGACAACCGCAACGAGCAGTCGAAACGAGCCAGACCGATACGCGTCATGGAGGAAGACGACCCATTCGGCTGGGGACGGGGCGGGGCACCACCCGTCCTGAAGTAGCGACCGGTCGGCATCCCGCTCGGCTGGAACCGAAACGGCTCGGGCCGGCCACCCCTGGGCGGGGCAACCGGCCCGAGCCGATGCACGCGGTGCGGGTGTGTTAGGAGGGGGCCCTTCCTATACAGGAAGCGTTAACAGGGGGCCCTTCCTTACGCCTTCACGGTGACCGTTACCTCGTTGATGCCGCGGGCGGCGGTCACGGTGCTGTCGCCGTTGCCGTGCCGGGACAGCGCCCGCAGCGTCCAGGTGCCCGGCGCGGCGAAGAACCGGAACTGGCCGGCCGGGGAGGTGACCACCTCGGCGGTGAACTCACCGGTCGAGTCGAGCAGCCGGACGTACGCGCCCGGAACGGCGTCGCCCGCCTCGGACCGGACGACGCCGGTGATGACGGTTTCCTTCTCCAGGTCCAGGCTGGCCGGCAGCGGGGCGGCCTGGTCGGGCGCGGCGCAACCGGCAGCGGTGGGAGCCGTGGGAGCGGTCATGGCTCAGGCCTCCCCGGGCTCGTCGCCGAGCGCGACCGGCACGCCGACCAGCGAGCCGTACTCGGTCCAGGAGCCGTCGTAGTTCTTCACGTTGGCGTGGCCGAGCAGCTCCTGGAGCACGAACCAGGTGTGCGAGGAGCGCTCGCCGATCCGGCAGTAGGCGATGGTCTCCTTGCTGTCGTCCAGCCCGGCCGCGGCGTAGATCTTGCGCAGCTCGTCGTCGGACTTGAAGGTGCCGTCCTCGTTCGCGGCCTTGGACCACGGCACGCTGATCGCGGTCGGCACGTGGCCGGCCCGCTGCGCCTGCTCCTGCGGCAGGTGGGCGGGGGCGAGCAGTCGGCCGGCGTACTCGTCGGGGCTGCGCACGTCGACCAGGTTCTTGGTGCCGATCGCGTCGACGACCTCGTCGCGGAAGGCGCGGATCGAGGTGTCCGGCTCCTGCGCGACGTACTGGGTGGCCGGGCGGGTCACCGCGTCGGTCACCAGCGGCCGGGCGTCCAGCTCCCACTTCTTGCGCCCACCGTCGAGCAGCTTCACGTCGCGGTGGCCGTAGAGCTTGAAGTACCAGTACGCGTATGCGGCGAACCAGTTGTTGTTGCCGCCGTACAGGATGACGGTGTCGTCGTTGGAGATGCCGCGCTCGGAGAGCAGCGCCTCGAACTGGCTCTTGTTGACGAAGTCCCGGCGGACCGGGTCCTGAAGGTCGGTGCGCCAGTCGAGCTTGATGGCGCCGGCGATGTGGCCGGTGTCGTAGGCCGAGGTGTCTTCGTCGACCTCGACGAAGACGACGCCCGGGGCGTCGATGTTCTTCTCGGCCCATTCGGCCGAGACGAGTGCGGTGTCGCGACTCATCAGATCACTCCCTGGTGAGGATGGACGGTGAGCCTGCGCGAGGACGAATTCTGTGGCTGTCGCACCACGCGCGGGACCCAGAGGGAAGGACGGGATCACGGGTTCGTGCGACGGCGCCGCTGCCGGGCGTTCAGGGGGAAGAGACCGAGGGTACGCAGACCCTGTGGCCGGCGGCCGCCGTCAGGCGGCCGAGGACAGCCCCGCCGTCAGATGACGGGGCGACACAGGCAGGTGGCCACGCGGCACAGGTCGACCGCGCGCCGTTTGGTGAGGAACGTCCCCATGAGCAGGGAGCCTACCAGCCATCCCGGGTCCCGCCACCGGCCCGACCAGCATCCGGGACGCCCGTTCCGACTCACGGTCGCCGGACGGGCGCGGACCGTACCCGACCGGCGACTGCCCCGGGGAGCGTTCAGCCGGCCGAGTTGATCGGGACGTCCTTCGCGGCAGCGGTCACCGCGAGGCCCTGCGGCAGCGGCTTGACCTCGCGCACCGCGAGCTGGAAGGGCAGCTCGGGCAACGGCACGTCGATCGAGATGTCCTTGGCGTAGTTGTTCAGCAGGGTGCGGGCCAGCCGATTGTTCGGCAGTCCCTCGGCGTCCACGTCGTTGAAGCGCAGCGAGATCGCCCCCTCCTTGCCGACTGTCACGTCGGCGGTCCCGGTGAGCGTCAGCTTCTGCCCGAGGATGTCGACGGGGGCGGTGACGGCGAGCCGGCCGTCCCGCTCGCCGAGGGTCAGGCCGGGCCGGTCGAGGAGCGCGGCCAGGCTCTCGTACGTGATGGTGCCGGTGCCGTCCACGGTCTCGGCGACCACGTCGCCCTGCTGGGTACGCAGGGTGTCCAGGGAGGCCCGCACGTTGCGGGCGTTGACGTCGAGCTCCGGTAGGGCCACCGCGTCGCCCTGCACCGAGCCCTGCACGTCGCGCAGCTTGATGGAGATCCGCTCGTACTTCCCGTCGAGGACCTGGGTGAGGAAGGGGAAGCCGCCGACCTCGACCTCGGGCTGCGAGGACTGGGCGCCCTGCTTGGCGATCTCCTGGCTGACCTGGTCGGTGATCGCCCGCTCGGCCACCCCGACGGCCACCCGGTCGGCGGCCACCAGCAGTCCGCCGATGATCAGCAGCAGGACCAGCAGCGTGACGAGCACCTTGCGCCCGCGTCGCCGGGGACGTTCCTCGTACGCCGGGTAGGCCGTCGCCACGCCGCCTCCTTCTGTCCGTCCGCCGCTCGGCGGCACCGGTGCCGCCGAGCGGCGCACCGGAGAGTACCCGAAGGGTGAAAACCTCAACCGCCGCTCGCTTCGGGCCACCCGAACGGCCGGGCGGCCCCGGCCGGGTCGCCGGAAGAAGCCGGGGGTCACAGGAAGAGCACGCACATGGCGTACGCCGCCGGGGCGGCCAGGGCGAAGCCGCCGAGCGGACCCTGCATGTGCCGGGCGGCCCACATCGTCGGCGGCTCGCCGGCCATCAGCCGGCCGGCCTCCGCGTACCCGACGGCGAGGTCGGCCAGCACGGCGGTGGCGGCGGTGACCAGCCCGATCACCGCGCCGCTGGTCGGGGTGAAGCTGACCAGGTAACTGCCGAGGACCGCGCTGGCCAGGGTGCCGGCCATCGCGCCGACCACGACGCCGGCGGCGCCCCGGGGCACCTGCGGCGCGAGCCGGGGCCAGGGCAGCACCGCGTCGGTGAGCCGGGCCACGGTCAGCGCGACGCCGGTGGCGGTGAGACAGACGGTGATCGCCTGGGTGCCGGCCGGCATCCGGCTGAGCACGACCAGCGTGGCGAACGCCACCACGCCGACCACGATCAGCAGCGTGGTGCCAAGCGAGTCGGTGACCCGGACCCGGTCGACCCGGCGGACCAACTGCCCGAGGACGCCGAGCAGGAAGCCACCGGCCGCGAGGTAACCCAGTGGGGCGAGGCCGGCGATGTCGGACTGCACGGCGGCGGTGTCGGCGGCGGCGGCCACCGCGGCGCTGGTGAGCGCCACCAGCAGCAGCGCGGGCGGGCGCATGGCCATCGTCCAGGCCAGGACGAAGAGCAGCTGCACGCCGAAGATGATGAACGCGAACGGCAGCCGGTGCCCCGGGCCGGCGGTCTGCGCACCGAGCACCAGGCCGACGCCGAGCAGTGCGGCGAACCCGGCGACGGTCAGGGCGAGCGGCCGGCGGATCTCGACCGGCTCGATCTCCTCCTCGTCCACCTCGTCGACGGCCTCGTCGTCGGGGCGCCGGGCCGGTTCGCCGCCGCGGCGCAGCCGGCGGGGCCGCCCGCGTCGCGCCGGGGGGCCGTCGTCGGCGGCCGGGCCGGTGCGCGGGGCCAATGGGTGCGCGCGACCTGCCGGCCCAGGGGGAGCCTCGGCGGCCCACGGGTCCCGGCCGGCCTCAGAGGAGGTCGAGGGAAACACGCCCTGATCGTGCCAGACCGGGGTGTCGGAACGGTGGCCACGGTTTCGGCAACGTTAAAACCTGCGGCGCGATCGCGGGCAAGGCCGACAAACGGGAAACGACCTGGAGGCGCAGGCGGGGCGATCGGTTACGCTCAAGCCGTTACCCGCCCGTCAGCGACGCCGGGACCCACGCAAGTTCTCAGCGCACCCCGCCTCAGGGGCCGCTGGTCGCGCGCGGCCGTGAGAGCCGCCGGGACGGAGGTGATCGTGTGGAGATCCTGCTGCTGGTGACCGCGCGTGCAGGCGAACCATCGGTGGTATTGCCGGCACTCGACCTGCTGCCACACTCGGTGCGCACCGCGCCACGCGACGTCCGCACGCTGGTTGCCGGCCCAAGCCCGGACGCGGTCCTGGTGGACGCCCGTTCGGAACTGAGCGAGGCCCGGGCCACCTGCCGGATGTTGCACGCCACCGGGCTGGGGGTGCCGCTGGTCGCGGTCGTCACCGAGGCCGGGCTGATCGCGCTGAACGCGGACTGGGGCGTCGACGACGTCATCCTCGCCAGCGCCGGTCCGGCCGAGGTGGAGGCGCGGCTGCGGCTGGCGGTCGGCCGGCTGAGCAACGCCACTGCCGGGGCCGGCGGCTCGATTCGGGCCGGCGAGCTGAGCATCGACCCCGACACGTACGCGGCGAAGCTCAAGGGCCGGCCGCTCGACCTGACGTACAAGGAGTTCGAGCTGCTGAAGTTCCTGGCCCAGCACCCGGGTCGGGTCTTCACCCGGGACCAACTGCTGCGCGAGGTCTGGGGTTACGACTACTTCGGCGGCACCCGCACGGTGGACGTGCACGTCCGGCGGCTGCGGGCGAAGCTCGGCTCGGAGTACGAGTCGATGATCGGCACCGTGCGCCAGGTCGGCTACAAGTTCGTCGTGCCGCCGTCGCGGTCGCTGCCCGAAGCCGAGCACGCCCCGATCCCCGTCTGATCCGCCGGCCAGTCGGCCGGGCCCGACCTGGGTCCGGCCGGCGAGCCCACCCGCTTCGCTAATTTCCTGTTTGCCCTTTTTGCACTACTCACCAGTTTTATCCTGACTGGCGAGTAGCCGAGGAAAGGGGCGACGGTGCGTGCGATGACCACAGGGGCGACGAGGGGCCGGTCCCCACAATCGAGCGGCGGCAACCGCTGATGCGCATGGAAGCGACCGGACGGGTCGTGGCGCTCGCCACGCTGGTGGCGGTTTCCCTGCTTGGTTCCGCGTACGCGCTGGGCCGGAGCATGGTGCCCGCACCGACCCGGCAGCCCACCGGGGTCTCCGCGGGCACGGACGACCCGAGCTTCGCCGACCAGCCGGAGCAGACCGGCCCCGGCCGGGGCGATGCGCCGTCCTCCACCGACGGTCCCTCCGCCGCGCCGACCGAGACCGGCCAGGACGGCACGGCCGGGCAGCCGCCGGAGACCGGCGGCGACGGCCCGTTCGGCACCCGGGTCACCACCGGGTCGCCGGGGGTGGCGCTCACCTTCGACGACGGTCCGGACCCGCAGTACACGCCGCAGGTCCTGGCGCTGCTGCGGAAGTACGGCGTCACGGCCACGTTCTGCGTGGTCGGCGAGAACGCCCAGAACCATCCCGACCTGATCCAGGCGATCGTGGCCGACGGCCACACCCTGTGCAACCACTCCTGGGGCCACGACGAACTGCTCGGCCGGCGGCCGACCGACGTCATCCGGGCCGATCTGCTGCGCACCAACGCGGCGATCCGGGCGGCCGTCCCGGACGCCTCCATCGCCTACTTCCGCCAGCCCGGCGGCGCGTGGACGTACCGGGTGGTGTCGGTGGCCGAGGAGCTGGGCCTCATCCCGCTGCACTGGACGGTCGACCCGTCGGACTGGCGGGCCCCCGGAGCCGCCCGGATCGCCCGCACCGTGTCCGCCGAGACGCGGCCCGGGTCGATCGTGCTGCTGCACGACGCGGGCGGCGACCGGCAGGGCACGGTGGACGCGCTGAACAGCCTCCTGCCGGACCTGGCGGGCCGGTTCCGGCTGGAGGCCCTGCCCACGGGCGCCACCTGAGTGCCGCTCCCGCTACCGTTGCTCGGGTGAGCAGCGCCGAGCCGACGACCGACCGGGTGACCCGGGCCGCCCTGCTGACGCCGGCCGAGGTGGCCGACGTGCTGGCTCTGGCCCGCGCGGCGGGGGACACCGACGGCGCCGACCCGTTCGACGAGCACACGCTGCTACGACTGCGTGACCCGCAGGCCCCCGCCGTCCACCTCACGGCCCGCGCGCCGGACGGCGCCTTGATCGGCTACGCCCACCTGGACACCACCGACCCGGCCGATGGCGTCGGCGTGGAGTTGGCCGTCCACCCCGCGTACCGGCGGCGGGGCACCGGCCGGGCGCTGGCCCGGGAGTCGCTCGCCGCCGCCACCGGGCCGGTACGGGCCTGGGCACACGGCGACCACCCGTCCGCCGCCGCGCTCGGCGTCGACCTCGGCCTCGCCCGGGCCCGGGTGCTCTGGCAGCTACGCCGGCCGCTGGCCGACCCGCCGCCCGAGCCGCGCCTGCCCGACGGGGTGGCGCTGCGCGCGTTCGTTCCCGGGCAGGACGACGACGCCTGGCTCGCGCTGAACGCGCGGGCCTTCGCCAGCCACCCGGAGCAGGGCCGCTGGACGGCCGCCGACCTGCGGGTACGCCTCGCGGAGCCGTGGTTCGACCCGGCCGGCTTCCTGCTCGCCGTCTCCTCGGCCACCGGCCGGCTGCTCGGCTTCCACTGGACCAAGGTGCACTCCCGGCCCGGCTCGGCCCCCATCGGCGAGGTCTACGTGCTCGGGGTCGACCCGTCCGCGCACGGCGGCGGGCTCGGCCGGGCGCTCACCGCGGCCGGGCTGGCGTACCTGCGTCGGCGGGGGCTGGACCGGGTGATGCTCTACGTCGACGAGTCGAACACCGGGGCGGTCGCCCTCTACGAGCGGGCCGGCTTCGCCCGGTGGTCCGCGCACGTCAACTACCACCTCGGCTGACCGGCAACCTCCCCGGTCCCCCGCGTCACGGCGATGTCACGCCACGGCCTCGACGCGATAACGACTGCCCGGATATATCGCATTAATAGCGATAGTGGGCCGCGAGTTCACGAAATGGACAACCCCTCCTTGACCTATGGCCACCTTCCCGGCCGGACCTGTTCACCCCTCGTTCACTTGCGACCGGCGATCCGGCTACCTGGCACTCCTAACTTTCAGTTCAGCCGGGTCACGCCGGCCCTCCCCCGGGCCACCCAGCCGGGAACGGCCCGTCCAGACGTGAAGGGAAACTCCTCAGGTGAAGCTCCAGCGGCACGGCACTATCGCCTGCCTCGCTCTTACTGCGGTGCTCGGTCTCAGTGCATGCGGCTCGGACAACAACGAGCCCGCCGGCGGCGCCTCCGCGTCCGGCTCGGCCGCGGCCGACTGTGCCACCGGCACCCTGAACGCGCAGGGCTCCTCCGCCCAGAAGAACGCCATGGCCGAGTGGATCAAGGCGTACCAGCAGAAGTGTGCAGGCAGCACGATCAACTACGAGCCGTCCGGCTCGGGTGCCGGCATCCAGGCGTTCATCGCCGGCACCGCCGACTTCGCCGGCTCCGACTCGGCCCTCAAGCCGGAGGAGCAGCCGCAGGCCGACGCCAAGTGCACCGGCGGCAAGGCCATCCACCTGCCGATGGTGATCGGCCCCGTGGCCGTCGCCTACAACGTCAGCGGCGTGGACAGCCTCCAGCTCAAGCCGGCCACCCTCGCGAAGATCTTCGCAGGCAAGGTCACCAAGTGGGACGACCCGGCGATCAAGACCGACAACCCGGACGCCAAGCTGCCGTCGACCACCATTCAGACGGTGCACCGCTCGGACGAGTCCGGCACCACCGACAACTTCACGAAGTTCCTGGCCAAGACCGCGGGCGCGGACTGGACCTTCGAGAACGCCAAGGCGTGGAAGGCCCCGGGTGGCACCGGTGCCAAGGGCTCGGACGGCGTGGCCAGCCGGGTCAAGGGCGCCGACGGCTCCATCGGCTACATGGAGTGGTCGTTCGCGGAGAACGCCGGGCTGAACATGGCCAAGATCGGTAACGGCGTGGGCGAGTTCGCCGCGCTGACGGCCGAGTCGGCCGGTAAGACCATCGCCGGCGCCACGGTCGAGGGCACGGGCGACGACCTGAAGATGTCGATCGACTACAACACCAAGGAGGCTGGGGCCTACCCGATCGTCCTGGTGACGTACGAGATCGTCTGCAGCAAGGGCCTCGCCGCCGACAAGCTGCCACTGGTCAAGGGCTTCCTGGCCCACGCCGCCAGCACCGAGGGCCAGTCGGCCCTGACCGAGCTGGGCTACGCCCCGCTGCCGGAGACGGTCCGGACCAAGGTCGAGGCCGCGGTCAAGAACCTCTCCTGACCGCCACCGACACCACCACCTCCCTCAACTCGAAACGAGCGAGCAGATGGGTGAAACCCCTCACCGCTCGGCCGACGCCGGCACCGGCGGGATCCGCGTGGCCCCAGGCCACGGGCAGCCCGCCGGTGCCTCGGCGCGTGTGGCCGAGGCACCAGTCAGCACCCGTACCCCCGGCGGGGGCGACCTCGGCGGTGGCGGCGGCCTGCCCCGGGCGCGGGCTTTCGGCGCGGAACGCGCCTTCCGTGGCCTGACCCTGGCCGCCGGCACCGCCGTCCTGGTGATCATCGCCGCCATCGCGATCTTCCTGATCGCCAAGGCGGTCCCCGCCCTGCGCGCCAACACCGAGAACTTCTGGTCATACGAGGGCTGGGCACCCAACGAGACGCAGCCGAAGTTCGGCATCGGCGCCCTCGCCTTCGGCACCGTGCTCAGCTCGGCGCTGGCGCTGCTCATGGCGGTGCCGGTGGCGCTGGGCATCGCGCTCTACCTGTCGCACTACGCCCCGCGCCGGCTCGGCACCGCGCTCGGCTTCCTGATCGACCTGCTCGCCGCCGTGCCCAGCGTGGTGTTCGGGCTCTGGGGCCGGGATGTCTTCTCCAGCCCGGTACGAGACTTCTCGATCTGGCTGAACACGCACGTCGGCTGGCTCCCGATCTTCGGCGGGGACGGCCCGTTCGGTGCCTCCGTCCTGCTCGGCGCGCTGGTGCTGGCGATCATGGTGCTGCCGATCATCACCTCGCTCTCGCGCGAGGTGTTCCTCCAGACCCCGACCGCCAACGAGGAGGCGGCGCTCGCGCTCGGCGCGACCCGCTGGGAGATGATCCGCACCGCCGTGCTCCCGTACGGCCGGCCCGGCGTCATCGCCGCGGTGATGCTCGGCCTGGGCCGCGCGCTCGGCGAGACCATCGCGCTCGCGATGACCCTCGGCATCACCTTCAGCATCTCGTTCAACCTCATCGAGAACGGCGGCAACACCATCGCCGCCAACATCGCCAACGCGTTCGGCGAGGCGAACGACACCGGGCGGGGCGCGCTCATCGCCTCCGGCCTCGTGCTGTTCACCATCACGCTGATCGTCAACATCACGGCGCGGGCGATCATCTACCGCCGCCGGGAGTTCACGGAGTCGGCCGCATGAGCACCACCGTCGCCAATCACCCCACCCGCCCGCCGGCCCAGCCG
>NZ_SMKJ01000226.1:0-12307 GCF_004348615.1 Micromonospora sp. KC207 | reverse complement strand
CCGGTGCGTTGGGTGGCCAGCACGGCTGCCGCGTGGGCGGCGAGCAGGGTGAGGGCGACCAGGTGGGCCAGGCCGAGGGCGGCGACGACGGCGGCGTACCCCGCCCAGCGTTGCCAACCGGGCCGATCCAGCGCCCGGACCAACAGCAGCGTCGCCAGCACCGCGAAGAGGGCGACGAACGCGTACGGGCGGGCCTCCTGGGCGTACCGGGAGGTGCCGGGCAGGGACGCGAACAGCAGCCCGCCGGTCAGGCCCGCCTGCCGCCCGAACAGCCGTGCGCCGAGCGCGGCGGCCAGCCCGGCCGTGCCCGCCGTGGCCAGCGCCGACGGCGTCCGCAGCGCGGCGGGCGAGTCCCCGCAGAGCGCCACCCAGCCGTGCATGAACAGGTAGTACGGCCAGGTGGCGGCGTCGATGGTGCCGGCCATTCGGGCCAGATCACCCAACGGGCGGGTGGCGGCGCTCCAGGTGGCCAGCTCGTCCCGCCACGGCTGGGCCGAGCCGATCCCCGCGCCGGTGACCGCCAGCGTCGCCAGGGTCGGCCACAGCCAGACCGCGCCGAGCCATCCCGGCAAATAACGCCTTGCGGGCGATCCGTCCACGACGCCGAGCCTTCCACACCCGGCCGTGCCCGGGGGGTGGAGCGAACACCGTCGATCGGCGGCGATCCCGTCCGGGCATGGGGGCGGCGGCCTCCCGCACCCGGGAGGGAACCCTTTGCCTGTTCGGACGCGATCCCGGCCCCGGAGCGCATCGGTGGCCCGTGATGTGGGATCACACCCGCGGCCATTGGTAGGTCCACGGTGGGTGTGGGAGCATGGTCGCATGCTTGCCGCTGTCGTCCGTCGCTTCGTGGCCCGTCGCCACGTCGACTACGGCCGCGTGCGCAGCGCCATCTGTCCGGCCCACTGACGACGCCCGACCAATCCGTCTCGGGCGCGTAGTCGCGCCGGCCGTCCGACACCGTAGTCCACGGCCCGTCCCACGGGCCGGCCGCGCGCCCGCGCTCAGAGGCACAGCAGACAACGGAGGACGCCGCGATGGCGGTCAGCAGCACCCCGGCCCGACCCGAGGCACCCACGGCACCCGTCGCGCGGGCACCCCGCCGCCCCCGTGGCGAGGGTCAGTGGGCGCTCGGCCACCGCGAGCCGCTCAACGCCAACGAGCGGATCAAGAAGGACGACGATCCGCTGAACGTCCGGGCCCGGATCGAGAACATCTACGCCCACCGCGGGTTCGCCTCGATCGACCCGCAGGACCTGCGCGGCCGGTTCCGCTGGTGGGGCCTCTACACCCAGCGCAGGGCCGGCATCGACGGCGGACGTACCGCCGTGCTGGAGCCGCACGAGCTGGAGGACGAGTTCTTCATGCTCCGCGTCCGGGTGGACGGCGGTCAGCTCACCCTGGCCCAGCTCCGGGTGGTCGCGGACATCTCCCGGGAGTTCGCCCGGGACACCGCCGACATCACCGACCGGCAGAACATCCAGTACCACTGGATCCGGGTCGAGGACATGCCGGAGATCTGGCGTCGGCTGGAGGCGGTCGGCCTACAGACCACCGAGGCGTGCGGCGACTGCCCGCGCATCGTGCTCGGCAGCCCCGTCGCCGGGGTGGCCGAGGCCGAGCTGCTCGACCCGACCCCGGCGCTCGACGAGATCGTCCGCCGGTACGTCGGAGACAAGCGGTTCTCCAACCTGCCCCGCAAGTTCAAGACGTCGATCTCGTGGCTGGTGGACACCCCGTACGAGGCGAACGACATCGCCTTCTTGGGCGTCGACCACCCGGAGCACGGCCCCGGCTTCGACGTCTGGGTCGGCGGCGGCCTCTCCACCAACCCGATGCTGGCCAAGCGGCTCGGCGTCTGGGTGCCGCTGGCCGAGGTCCCGGACGTCTGGGCGGGCGTGGTCGGCATCTTCCGCGACTACGGCTACCGCCGGCTGCGCAGCCGGGCCCGGCTGAAGTTCCTCGTCGCCGACTGGGGCGTGGAGAAGTTCCGCGAGGTGCTGGAGAAGGAGTACCTGGGCCGCACGCTGCTCGACGGGCCCGCCCCGGCGTTGCCCGACAAGCCGGTCGACCACATCGGGGTGCACCGCCAGCGCGACGGGCGCGCCTACGTCGGGGCCGCCCCGGTGGTGGGCCGGGTCTCCGGCTCGCAGCTCGCCCGGCTCGCCGACGTGGTCGAGGCGCACGGCAGCGACCGGGTGCGGCTCACCCCGTACCAAAAGCTGCTGGTCCTGGACGTGCCCCCGGAGCGGACCAACTCGCTGGTGGCCGAGCTGAGCGCGATCGGCCTGGAGGCCCGGCCGTCGGCCTGGCGGCGCGGCACCATGGCCTGCACCGGCATCGAGTTCTGCAAGCTGGCCATCGTCGAGACCAAGGCGCGCGGCGAGGAACTGGTGGCCAGGCTGGAGGAGCGGCTGCGCGACTTCGACGCGGACATCTCCATCCACCTCAACGGCTGCCCGAACGCCTGCGCCCGCACCCAGGTCGCGGACATCGGCCTCAAGGGGCAGCTCGTGGTCGGCCCCGACGGCCGACAGGTCGAGGGCTTCCAGGTGCACCTGGGCGGCGGCCTGGGCATGGCGCAGGGGCAGACCGCCGGCTTCGGCCGCAAGCTGCGCGGCCTGAAGACCACCGCCGACGAGCTTCCGGCGTACGTGGAACGGCTCGCCCGCCGCTACCTGGCGAGCCGGACCGAGGGTGAGACTTTCGCCAACTGGGTGATCAGGGTGGACGAGGAGGAGCTGCGATGAGCGAGCGAAGCGAGCGATCCGGCAGGCTCAGCGAGCCTCGTCGTGACGCGAAGCGAAGCGAGGCGACACGATGAGTGAGACCCGATCGGCACCGTTGTACTGCCCGTACTGCGGCGAGGAGGACCTGCGGCCGAGCGAGGCCGGGCACGGTGCGTGGGAGTGCCACGCCTGCGCCCGGGTGTTCACGGTGAAGTTCACCGGCCTGCTGACCCGGGCGGTGACCCGATGAGCGCCCTGGTCTCGGCGGCCACCCTGGGGCTGGTCGGCCCCGACGGCCCCACGCCCGCCGACCCGGCCCGGCGCGGCCCGCAGGAGCTGCGGGAGCTGGCCGAGCGGGCTGGGCGGGAGTTGGAGGGCGCGCCGGCGCTGGAGATCGCCCGCTGGGCGGCCGAGACGTTCGGTGACCGGTTCTGCGTGACCAGCTCGATGGCGGACGCCGTGCTGGCCCACCTGGTCTCCCGGGTCGCGCCCGGGGTGGACGTGGTCTTCCTCGACACCGGTCTGCACTTCCCGGAGACGCTGCGGGTCCGCGACGAGGTGGCCCGCCGGCTGCCCGTCAACGTCCGGTCGATCCGCCCCCGGCTCACCGTGGGCCAGCAGGACGGCGAGTACGGTCCCCGGCTGTTCAACCGGTCCCCGGACGACTGCTGCCAGCTGCGCAAGGTCGAGCCCCTGGAGCGGGCGTTGGCCGGGTACGACGCCTGGGCCGCCGGGCTGCGCCGCGACGAGTCGCCGACCCGGGCCAACACGCCGGTGGTGACCTTCGACGCCCGCCGGGGCAAGGTGAAGGTGAACCCGATCGCCGCCTGGAAGCAGGCCGACGTGGACGCCTACGTCGCCCGGCACGACATCCCGGTCAACGAGTTGTTCAAGCGCGGCTACGGTTCGATCGGCTGCTGGCCCTGCACCCGCCCGACGAGGGCGGGGGAGGACCCCCGGGCCGGTCGCTGGGCGATGTTTGAGAAGACCGAGTGCGGCCTGCACCTCTGACCGTGTCCGGGGCCCCGGCGTCGGCGCTCGCGGCCGGCGATCCGGTGGTCCTGGTGGCGCACGGCAGCCGGGACCCCCGGGCGGCCGAGGCGACGCGGGCGCTGGCCCGGGCGGTCTGCGCCGCCCGCCCCGGCGTCGCCGTGTCGGCGAGTTGGCTGGATCACACGGACCCGGGGCCGACGGCGGTGCTGCGGTCGCTGGCGGCGGCCGGGCATCCCCGGGCGGTGCTGGTGCCGCTGCTGCTGACCGCCGCGTACCACCGACGGGTGGACGTCCCGGAGGCGGTCGCAGCGGCCCGGGAGTCGGGGCCGCCGATCGACGTACGCGTCTCCGACGTGCTCGGCCCGGCCGACGGCGTGGTCGACGGCGCGCTGCTGGCCGGGTTGCGGAGGCGGCTGGCGGAGGCGGAGCCCGGCCGGTTCGACGCGCTGGTGCTCGCCGCAGCGGGCACCCGGGACCCCCGGGCGCGTGGCTCGGTGGGGCGGGTCGCGGCGGCGCTCGGCGCGGAACTCGGGGTGCCCTGCCGGGTGTCGTACGCCTCGGCGGCTCCGCCGGGCGTGGGCGCGGCGGTGTCGCGGCTGCGCGTGGAGGGTGCCCGGCGGGTGGTCGTGTCGGCGTACTTTTTGGCCCCGGGACTCTTCCACGACGCCGTGCTGGCGGGGGCGCGGGCGGCCGGCGCGGTGACGGTGTCCGGGCCGCTCACCGACGCCCCGGAACTGGCCGATCTGGTGCTGCGTCGGGCGGACGCCGCGCCGGCGACGTGAGCGGACGGCTACGACTCGCGGTCGGTGCGACGGCTCGACGGTTGGCTGAGCAGTCGCGGTGCTGAGGGGGCCGCCACAGCAGAACGCCCCGACAGGTGCTGCCCTGTCGGGGCGTGGAGCTGTGGTGCGATGCGTTGGGTCAGGCGGAGTGAGCGCGCAGCACCCGGAGGCCACCGCGACGCTTGACGGCGCGCCGCTCCTCCTCGCTCATCCCGCCCCAGACGCCAGCGTCCTGACCGGACTCAAGCGCCCACTGGAGGCACTGGTCGGTCACGGAGCAGCGCCGGCAGACGGCCTTGGCCTGCTCGACCTGCAGGAGAGCCGGACCGGACGTCCCGATCGGGAAGAACAGCTCCGGGTCCTCGTCGCGGCAGACAGCATGGTGACGCCAGTCCATGGCGGCAACACTCCTCATTCTGGATGGGTGGCAGATATTGCTTTTGGTGCTTTTCCTTTATGCGTCCGCACGCCGATGGTCACGGTTCGCGTCCACCAATTCGGCGCTGCGTGAGCAGGCTCTGGTAGCCACTGGGACCTGCTGGAACAGCTCAACACAATGAGCATGTCCAGGCAATGTCCCGGTAACTCAAGTTCGCTTGTGAATACTTTCACGAACTCACGCGATGTCAAGGGTGGCGCCTAGAAAAACTCCAAGCGGTGAGCAAGCTCACGACCCCTTTGTCCGGTTTGCAGGGAGTCCTGGTTACCTGGCGTACCACAGTCGAGGATCAATATAGTACAGTCTGCGGAACATTGCTGACATTTCCGGCACCTCGCCCTCGGTGTGGCGGCCACCGCATCGGCTGCGGTGTGGGGATCGCGCTCGACCAAGGGCTGTACCCGAGACCTAGCAGATTACTCTCAGTGCGGCCGGAACGGATGCGAATCTAACTTTCTCCCGCTCCCCAAGATAGTCCCCGTCGAGCTGGAAAGCCTGAGGGCGGCTCGCGGCCAGGGTGAACTCGGCCAGATCGTGCAGCCGGAGCACCTGGCGCCCCCGAGGATCGGGCGTCCGGGAGAAGAACTGGGTCACCGTGCGTGCGGTGCTGGCCACGCGGAGCTGTCGCATGGCGAGCACGTCGAGCCCGAGGTCGAAGGATGCCGCCGGATTCGGGTTGACCTCCCGCTCGCCCAGGTACGTCCAGGGCGCGGTGTTCTGGATGATGACCGTCGACAGTTCGCCCTCGGGCGTCTCGCCGGGCCGCTCCAGCGAGATCGTCGAGTGGCGGCGCTCCGAGCCGAGGAAGTACTGGTTGACCGTCGAGCGGAAGTAGAGCGCCGGTGTGGCGACCCGGCCGCGCCGGCGGGCCTGCTCCACCCGGTGGATGACCGCCGCGTCGATGCCGAAGCCGGCGCAGAAGGTGAAGTAACGGTCGTCGGCCCGGCCCAGCCCGATCGTCCGGGACCGCCCTAGCCGCAGTCCCTCCAAGATCATGCTGGTGCCCTCCGGCCACTCCCGGGGCAGGCCGAGCGCGCGGGCGAACACGTTGGTGGAGCCGCCGGGGACGGTGGCCAGCGCCGGCAGCCGCTCGGCGGGACTGCCCCCGGTGCGGATGGTCGGCGGCTCGGCCGTCATCAGGCCGTTGACCACCTCGTTCACCGTGCCGTCGCCACCGAGCGTCACCACCAGGTCGACGCCCTCCTCGGCGGCCTCCCGGGCGAGGTCCGTGGCGTGGCCCCGCCGGCGGGTGTACCGCACCGACAGGTCGACTTCGCTGCGCAGCGCCCGGACCAGGACGTCCCGGCTGCGCTCGCTGGTGGTGGTGGCCTTCGGATTGACCACCAGGACGGCCCGCATGGGCGGCACTGTACCGCGACCCGTTCCCGGTATCGTGTCGCGCGTGACCATCGACTCGGACCGGAACCCGACCACGCTGCGCTGGGCGGTCCGGTTGCTCCGGGCGGAGGCGGCCGCCCTCGGCCTGGTCGCCGTGTGGCTGGTCTGGGCCGACCTCACCGCCACCACCACCGATTTGCCGTCGGCGCTGCTGGTGACCGCGTTCGCCCTCGGCGGCGCGGTCGCCCTCTGGGCGCTCGGCGGTGCGCTCGACCGGCACCGGGCCGGGGCCCGCGCCCCGGCGATCGTCCTACAGCTCATGCTGCTGCCGGTCGGCTGGTACATGATCCAGGGCGACCTGGATTGGCTCGGCGTGCCGCTGATGGCGCTCGGCCTCGGCGTCAGCGCACTGCTCGTCAGCCCGTCCACCACCCGGGCCCTCGGCCTGTCCTGACCCGAGCGGCGACGCCCGGCTCGGCGGCGGTCAGTAGCCGGAGGCGCGGCGGGTGAGCAGCGAGATGGTGGCCCGGCCGTTCGAGGCGTTCGCCGAGGCGGCCGTGGTGAGCGCCGTCAGCACCTTCCAGGCGAAGGACGACTCGGCGGGCAGCGTCGCCCCGCGCACGGTCGGCACGGTCACCTCGACGGTCAGCGCGTCCTCGGTCACTTGGAACCGGCACTCCAGCTCGGCGTCGCGGGTGGCGATCGCGAGGAGCATCGCGCACGCCTCGTCCACGGCGATCCGCAGATCCTCGATTTCGTCGAGGGCGAATTGGAGACGGGCGGCGAGGCCGGCCGTGGCGGTGCGGAGCACACCGAGGTAGCCGCCGTCGGCGGGCACCGTGAGGTGCACGATGTCGTCGTCTGTCGCTGGCTGGCCGGTCAGTTGAGTCACGCCTCATCCCCCCGGTGGGGGACTCTACCCCGTCAGGCCGACGGACGCGTGGGCCTGACGCTCGCCGGGCCGCCCGCCCGCGCCGCGAGGGCGGCCAGGGCCGGCCCGGTCAGCCGGTACGGCACCCACTCCTCCATCGGGGACGCGCCGATCGAGGCGTAGAACCGGGCGGCCGGATTCCAGTGGATCATCGACCAGTCGAGCCGCCGGTAGCCCCGCTCCACACAGATCGCGGCCAGGGTGGCCAGCAGTTGCCGGCCGGCGCCGGTGCCCCGCGCCTCGGGCCGGACGTAGAGGTCCTCCAGGTAGATGCCGTGTACGCCGGCCCAGGTGGAGAAGTTGAGAAACCACAGCGCGAAGCCGAGCGGCCGGTCGGCCTCGTCGACGGCCACATGACCGAAGAGCGCGGGCGCCGGACCGAACAGGGCTCCGGTGAGCTGCCCGGTGGTCAGGTGGCACTGGTCGGCGGCCCGCTCGTACTCGGCCAGTTCGTGCACCATGGCGACGACGGCCGGCGCGTCCTCGGGACGCGCCGGCCGTACCGTTGGTGTGGACCCGGGGGTCACGCCTGCTTGGTCTCCCAGAAGATCTTCGAGATCTCGTCGATCTTCTGGAGCAGCTCGTCGGCCCTGGCCGGGTCGACGCTGCCCTTGGCGCCACTGGCGCCAGCAAGCTTGGTGGCCTCGTTGAACAGGGTGTGCAGGTTCGGGTACTTCTCGAAGTGCGCCGGCTTGAAGTAGTCCGTCCAGAGCACCCACAGGTGGTGCTTGACCAACTCGGCGCGCTGCTCCTTGATGATCAGCGCCCGGGTGCGGAACTCGGGGTCGGTGTTCGCCTGGTACTTCTCGGCGATCGCCTTGACCGACTCGGCCTCGATCCGGGCCTGGGCCGGGTCGTAGACGCCGCAGGGCAGGTCGCAGTGGGCGCTGACGGTGACGCTCGGCACGAGGATGCGCGGAAGTCGCATCGGGATCCTCCATGGGAAGTTTGCGATGATCCAAGACGACATTACTCCTGGAGATGCTCCCCGAGCGGGGCGGAGGTGAAACCGGTGCCCGCCGACGACCCCCGAGCCGCCGACCGGCTGCGGGGACCCCTCACCGCCGTACTGGTGACCGGCCCGTCCATGGCACCCACCCTGCGCCACGGCGACGCCCTGCTGGTCCGGCGCCGGGGCCGCCCGATCCGACCGGGCGACATCGTGGTCGCGGTCTTCCGCAGCCGCCCGGACCTGCTCGTGGTCAAGCGCGCGGTCCGCCCCGCCGCCGGCGGCTGGTGGGTACGCGGGGACAACGACCTGGTCACCGACGACTCCCGGGCGTACGGCGTGGCCGACGTGCGGGGCCGCGTGATCGCCCGCTACTGGCCCCGGCCGGGTCGCCTGCGCCGCCCCTGCGGCTACCCGCCGGTATGACCCTACTCACATCCCGCTTGTGCTGCCGACACTATGCTCTGCAGGTGTCCGGGTGACCCCCGCACCGTGCCACCGCCGCTGGCCGCCTTACCTTGCGCCCGCGCCGGTCGCCTCGTCTGCCCGACAGATCCTGGAGTCACCATGTCTTCGTCCACCGTTGACCCGGCTGATCCCGTCTTCCAACTGCACGTCGGCGGCAAAATGGCCGTCGCCTCCACCGTCCCGCTGACCAGCCGGGAGGACCTCTCCCTCGCGTACACCCCGGGGGTGGCGCGGGTGTGCGAGGCGATCGCCGTCGACCCGGCGCTGGCCGACGACTACACCTGGGCGGGGCACACCGTCGCCGTCGTCACCGACGGGTCGGCCGTACTGGGGCTGGGCAACATCGGCCCGCGCGCGGCGCTGCCGGTGATGGAGGGCAAGGCGGTGCTGTTCAAGCAGTTCGGCGGCGTGGACGCCGTGCCGGTCTGCCTGGACACCCAGGACGTCGACGAGATCGTGGCCGTGGTGAAGGCCCTCGCCCCCTCGTTCGGCGGGATCAACCTGGAGGACATCAGCGCGCCGCGCTGCTTCGAGGTGGAGCGCCGGCTCGACGAGGCGCTGTCCATCCCCGTCTTCCACGACGACCAGCACGGCACGGCGATCGTCGTGCTCGCCGCGCTGCGTAACGCGGCCACCCTGCTCCAGCGCAAGCTCGGCGACCTGCGGGTGGCGGTCAGCGGCGCGGGAGCGGCCGGGGTGGCGGTCACCCGGATGCTGATCGCCGGGGGCGTCGACCCGGCCCGGGTGGTGGTCTGCGACTCGAAGGGGATCATCGGCCGGCACCGTGGCGACCTCACCGGCACCAAGGCGGACCTCGCGGCGGACACCAACGCCGAGGGCCGTTCCGGCGACATCACCGAGGCGCTGCGCGACGCCGACGTGCTCGTCGGCGTCTCCGGCGGCCAGATCCCCGAGGCGGCGGTGGCCGGGATGGCCCCTGGCGGGATCGTCTTCGCCCTGGCCAACCCGACGCCCGAGGTGCATCCCGAGGTCGCCGCCCGGCACGTCGCTGTCGTCGCCACCGGCCGCAGCGACTACCCCAATCAGATCAACAACGTGCTGGCCTTCCCCGGCGTGTTCCGGGGCGCGCTGGACGCCCGGGCGACCCGGATCACCGACGGGATGAAGGTGGCCGCCGCCGACGCGATCGCCGCAGTGGTGGCCGAGGCGCTGACCGCCGACGCGATCGTGCCGTCCCCGCTGGACCCGCGGGTCGCCCCCGCGGTCGCCGAGGCCGTCGCCGAGGCCGCCCGCCGCGACGGCGTGGCCCGCGCCTGACGTGCAAGCAGGGGCCCCTTGTTAACGCATCCGGTATAGCAGGGGCCCCTTCTTAACACCCCCGGTCCTTGTTACGGTGCGGATCATGCGTGCCGCCTTCGCCACGAGTTTCGACGCCGACAACCCGCTCGCCGCGCTGACCGTCGGCGAGCAGCCCGAGCCGACCCATCCCGAGGACGACTGGGTGACCGTGCGGGTGCTGGCCAGCTCGATCAACCACCACGACCTGTGGTCGCTGCGCGGCGTCGGCCTCGGCGCGGACCGGCTGCCGATGATCCTCGGCTGCGACGCCGTCGCGACGGCCCCGGACGGCACCGAGGTGTTGGTCTTCCCGCTGGTCGTCGATCCGGGCGACCCGCGCGGGATATCCATCCTCTCCGAGCACTTCCCCGGCACCTTCGCCGAGCGGGTGGCCGTACCCCGAATGAACCTGCTGCCCCTGCCGGCCGGCGTGTCCGCGACGGACGCCGCCTGCCTGCCCACCGCCTGGCTCACCGCGTGGCGGATGCTGACCACCAAGGGCCGGGTCGACGAGGCCGATGCCGTGCTGGTCCAGGGCGCGGGCGGCGGCGTCGCGACGGCGGCCATCGCGCTCGCCGTCGCGCTCGGCAAGCGGGTGTACGCGACCAGCCGCGACGCCGGCAAGCGGGAGCGCATCACGGAGCTGGGGGCGACCGCGCTGGAGCCCGGCACCCGGCTGCCCGAGCGGGTCGACGTGGTGATCGAGACGGTCGGCGCGGCGACCTTCGAACACTCCCTGAAGTCGGCCGCGCCGATGGCGCGGATCGTGGTCTCCGGGGCGACCGCCGGGTACGAACCGAAGATCAACCTGCGGCGGGTCTTCGCCATGCAACTGGAGATCCTCGGCACCTCGATGGGTACCCCGGACGAGCTGACCGAGTTGCTGGCGTTCTGCGCCGAGTACGAGGTGCGCCCGGTGGTGGACAGCGTGGTGCCGTTCAGCCGGATCGAGGAGGCGTTCGCCCGGCTGCACTCCGGCGCGGCCTTCGGCAAGATCGTCATCGACCACACCGCGTGAGCGGCTGTTGGCCGGCGCTGGTAGCCGTTCGGAGCGGCCCTTAGCTGTTAGGAGAGGCCCTTCCTGTACCGGAAGCGTCAGCAGGGGGCCCCTCCTGCCGGTCCCTCCTCACAGCCGGTCGTCGAGGGTGGCCAGGCCGCCGCGGGTGGCCTCGTCCGGCAGCCGGCGCTTCGCCGCAGGGTCCCCGTACAGCGTCCAGCGCAGGAACTCGACGCAGGTGCCCGAGACGACCCGCAGGGCGGCGCCGTCGGTGAGCAGGGCCCGCCCGTGGTCGCCCTCCGGGAGGCTGAGCATCGCCTTGGGCCAGGGCACCTTGTCGTACGCGGCCCTGCCCGAGGCGTAGTCGACCACCTTGTCGGCCTCGCCGTGCACGAACAACTGCGGGGCGGCGGCCCCCGCGAACGCGGTGCCCACGCCCAGGCCGGTGCCGGCGAAGACCACCCCGGCGTCCAGCCGCTCGTCCCGGCCAGCCGTGAACAGGCCGATCGTGGTCACCCCGCCGGCCGAGTGCCCAGCCGCCGCCACCCGGTCGGTGGCGAGCCGGCCGCGCAGCGGGTCGCCCGCCTTCGCGTTCAGGGCGAGCACCCGGGTCAGCGCGTACGACACGTCGGCCGGCTGGTTCAGCACGTCCAGCACGTTGGTGTCGGTGCCCCGGGCGGTGTGCGGGAAGGCCGGCGCGGCCACCACGAAGCCGGCCGCCGCCCAGTGGGTGAGCAGGGTGACGTAGTCCTCGGGCCGCCCGTTCAGGCCGTGGCTGAACATCACCACGGGGAAGCGGCCGGTCGCGGCGGTCGCGGACCGCTGCGGCGTCCCGCCGGCCGTGCCCCGGGCCGGGTACCAGACGGTCACCGGCAGCGGGCGGTCGCCGTCGCGGTTGAGCCTGAGCTGGCGTACGCCGACGGCAAAGCTCTCGCTCGGCGCGCTGCCGATGGGTACGCGCGCAGCAGGGGTGGTCGCCTTCGGCGGCTGCCCCGGTGCGGCCTCGCGCCAGGTGGGCTCCGTGCCACCCGAGCATCCGGCCAGGCCGGCGGTGAGCAGGACGGCGGTCAGCAGGCAGGTGGCACGGCGGCGGCGCATGAATCCGATTGTGCCTCGCGGGCCGGGTGCCGCCGGCCGGCACCGCACCGCAAGTCAGGGCGTGATCACCCGGGGCATCGGTGGTGGGACGTCGGGGTCGGGCCTGCGGGCGTCGACGTCGTCGCGGACGAGTTCGAGCTGCACGTCGACCGGCACGATCGACCAGTTAGCCCGGTCAGCCTGCCGGGTGTCAGGACTTGCCGGGTGTCAGGAAGGGGCCCTTCCTATACAGAAAGCGTTAACAGGGGGCCCTTCCTTGCAAGCCCAGGTGGTGTGGGTGGGGT
>NZ_SMKJ01000225.1:0-12385 GCF_004348615.1 Micromonospora sp. KC207 | reverse complement strand
GGTCGGCGGGGCGGGCGGTCGGTCTGCTGCTCCATCGCCCCGATGCTACGGACCCGGCGCGCACGATCACCTGTCGGAGCGGCGCGGTGGGCTTGTCGGACCGGTGGCCTAACCTTCCGGGCATGACGGCGGAACCGGTGATCGACCAGCAGCAGTCGCGGGCCACGGCGAAGGTGCCGGCGACGGTCCGGGCGTCGCTGTCGCCGTCACGGGCGGCCGACTTCAAGACCTGCCCGCTGCTCTACCGGTTCCGCAGCATCGACCGGCTGCCGGAGCGGCCCAACGTGGAGCAGGTCCGGGGCACACTGGTGCACGCGGTGCTGGAGCGGCTGTTCGACCTGCCGGCGGCCGGTCGCACCCCAGAGGCGGCCGGTGACCTGGTGGCCCCGCAGTGGGACCGGCTGGTCGCCGAGCAGCCGGAATTGGCCGCCCTGTTCGACGCCGGTGACCCCGACAGCACGGCGGAGTTCCTGCGGTCGGCGGCCGGGCTGCTGGAGGGCTACTTCGCGGTCGAGGACCCGCGCCGGCTGGAGCCGGCCGAGCGGGAGGCGTTGATCTCGGCGGTGGTCGACGACGAGCTGCTGATCCGAGGCTATCTGGACCGCCTGGACGTGGCCCCGGACGGGGCGCTGCGGGTGGTCGACTACAAGACCGGCGGCGCGCCCCGGGAGGCGTTCGAGGCGCGGGCGCTGTTCCAGCTCAAGTTCTACGCGTTGGTGCTGTGGCGCACGCGTGGCGTGGTGCCCCGGGTGTTGCGGCTGCTCTACCTCAAGGACGCTGAGGTCTGCGACTACACCCCGGACGCCGAGGAGTTGGCGCGCTTCGAGCGCACCGTGGTGGCGCTGTGGCAGGCGATCGAGGCGGCCACGGCCCGGCAGGACTTCCGGCCCCGGCCGAGCCGGCTGTGCGACTGGTGCAACCACCGGGCGCTGTGCCCGAGCTTCGGCGGCACCCCGCCGCCGTTCCCGGCCGCCGCGGCGGACCCACTGGTCGACGCCCGGTCCCGGCCCAGCCCGCCCGGGGCGGACGAGTGAGCCTCCTCCCTGAGGAGGAGACCGGGTTCACCATCGGCGACGACCGATCGCGACCGGTGGCGGCTAGCGTTCCGGTATGACCGCAGGGCCGAAGGCGTTGCTGCGCCGCCACCCGCTGGCCGCCGACGTACTCCTCGCCGTCGCCGTGGTGCTGGTGGACGCCGTCTTCGTGCTGCTCACCCCGGTGCATTTGCGGCCCGGCCCGCTGCCGGCCGCGATGGGCTGGAGTGTGCTCTGCGCCGCCCCGGTGGCGCTGCGCCGGGTGGCGCCGTGGCCGGCGGTGGTCGCCGCCGTGGCCACCCTTGCGGTGCCGGCGGGGCTCGGGCAGGCCCCGGCCACGCAGAGCCTCGCCTTCATGGTGTTGACGTACACGATGGCGGCGCACCACCCGGCCCGCCCCGCGGCGCTGTCCGCCGTGGCGCTGTGGACGCCGGTGATGGTGGCCAACGTCCTCGTCCCGGTCGCCGACGCGGTCTTCGAGGTCGGCCCGGCCTACCTGGTGCTCAACAACCTGCTCGTCGCCGTGGTGGCGTACGCGGTGGGTCGGGCGGTGCACGCCCGCCGTGCCTCCACCGAGGCGCTGCGGGAGCGGGCCCGGGTGGCCGAGCAGAACCAGCGGTCCCTGGCCGAGCAGGCGGTCGCCGACGAGCGGCGGCGCATCGCCCGGGAGCTGCACGACGTGGTGGCCCACCACGTCAGCGTGATGGGGGTCCTCGCCACCGGCGCCCGGCGGGTGCTACGCCGCGACCCGGACGCCGCCGACGAGGCGATCGCCACCATCGAGGACACCGGCCGGGCCACCCTGCGGGAGCTGCGCCGGCTGCTGGACGTGCTGCGCACCGACGCCGAACCGGCCGCCGACCTGTCCCCCCAGCCCGGCCTGGCCGGCATCGAGGGGCTGGTGGAGCAGGTACGCGAGGCCGGGCTGCCGGTGACGCTACGCGTCGAGGGCGTGCCGGGGTCGCTGGAGGAGGGCGTGGCGTTGACCGTCTACCGGATCGTGCAGGAGGCGCTGACCAACGCCCTCAAGCACGCCGGGAAGGCGACGGCCGTGGTCCGGTTGACGTTCGGCGCGGCGTTCCTGGCCGTGGAGGTCACCGACACCGGCCGGGGGCCGGTGCCGGGTTCGGGCCGAACCGGGCACGGGCTGGTGGGCATGCGGGAGCGGGTCGGCCTCTACGGCGGGACGCTGCGCATCGGGGCCCGGCCCGGCGGAGGCTACCGGGTGTACGCGAGGATTCCGGTGGAGCAGCTCGGGACGGCGTCGGCGTGACCGGCCCGCGCCACGACCAGCCGGCGGGGCCGGCGTGACGGGGGGACCCAGATGACCGGAGAGGGCACGACGCCGCGGCCGGTGCGGATCCTGCTCGCCGACGACCAGCCGCTGCTGCGCACCGGGTTCCGCATGGTGCTGGGCTCCGAGGACGGGCTGGACATCGTGGCCGAGGCCGGCGACGGGGTGGAGGCGGTGGAGCTGTCCCGCCGGCTGCTGCCCGACGTGGTGCTGATGGACATCCGGATGCCCCGGATGGACGGGGTGGCCGCGACCCGGGCCATCGTCGACGCCCGGCTGCCGGTGCGGGTGCTGATCCTGACCACCTTCGACCTCGACGAGTACGTGGTGGGGGCGCTGCGCGCCGGGGCCAGCGGCTTCCTGGCCAAGGACGTGCCGGCGGAGGATCTGATCACCGCCATCCGCACCGTCGCCGCCGGGGACGCGGTGGTCGCCCCGCGGATCCTCAAGCGGCTGCTGGACCGCTTCGCCGACGCGCTGCCCGACCCGGCGGCGACCCCGCCGAAGGCGCTCAACGCGCTCACCGAGCGCGAGCGGGAGGTGCTCGTGCAGATGGCGCGGGGGTTGTCCAACGCGGAGATCGCCCGCGAGTTGACGGTCAGCGAGACGACCGTGAAGACCCACGTCGGGCACGTGCTGACCAAGCTGGGGCTACGCGACCGGGTGCAGGCCGTGGTGCTCGCGTACGAGTCGGGTCTGGTGCGCCCCCGGACCTAGCCGGCGGCCCGGGGCCAGGTGCGCGTACCGCGTAGCGGTCAGGGGCAACCCTGAGCCGGCATCGGGGCCCACCCGCAGCGGGAAATCCGCCGGGGCTCCCCCCGGAGTCGGAGGGTTCGGTGCCGCGGGGGGCCGAGGATGAGCACATGCCCGCACCGGGCCAGCGGGGGCCGGTGCGGACCCAGCCCGAGAAAGAGGTAGATGACGTGACCGCGACGACAGGCCGCCAGGAGCGGGCCGCGGCCCGCGCAAGCGACGTGTGGAAGGTGTACGGCAGCGGCGAGGCTCAGGTCGTCGCGCTGCGGGGGGTGAACGCCGAGTTCGAGCGGGGCCAGTTCACGGCGATCATGGGCCCGTCCGGGTCGGGCAAGTCGACGTTGATGCACTGCCTGGCCGGCCTGGACTCGGTCACTCGGGGCACGGTGTCGATCGGCGACACGACGGTGACCGGGCTCGGCGACGCCGGGCTGACGAAGCTGCGCCGCGACAAGGTGGGCTTCATCTTCCAGCAGTTCAACCTGCTGCCGACGCTGACGGCGAAGGAGAACATCCTGCTGCCGTTGTCGATCGCGGGGCGCCGGCCGGACCCGGTCTGGTACGACGTCGTGATCGACACGGTGGGGCTGCGCGACCGGCTCGACCACCGCCCGGCGCAGCTCTCCGGCGGCCAGCAGCAGCGGGTGGCGTGCGCGCGGGCGCTGGTCGCCCGCCCCGAGGTGATCTTCGCCGACGAGCCGACGGGCAACCTGGACTCCCGCTCCGGTGCGGAGGTGCTGAACTTCCTGCGCAACTCGGTGCGCGAGCACGGCCAGACGATCGTCATGGTGACCCACGACCCGACGGCCGCCGCGTACGCCGACCGGGTGGTGTTCCTCGCCGACGGGGAGATCGTGTCGGAGCTGATCGAGCCGACCGCCGACACGGTGCTGGACACCATGAAGAAGCTCGACGTGCCCGCCACCACCGAGGTGGGCAACTGATGTTCCGAGCGACCCTGAAGAGCCTGTTGGCGCGCAAGGTGCGCCTGGTGCTGTCCGGCCTGGCCGTGGTGCTCGGCGTCATGTTCGTCTCCGGCGCGTTCGTGCTCACCGACACCCTCGGCCGGTCCTTCGACGCGGTCTTCGCCGACGCGTTCGAGGGCGTCGACGTCAACGTCGCCGCGAAGCCGAAACTCGTGGTGGGTGAGGCCGAGGGCGAGCAGGTGTCCCCGCCGTTCGGCGCGGACGTGGTGGACCGGGTGCGGACGGTGCCCTCGGTGGCGTCGGCCACGGGCGTGGTCAGCGCCGACGGGGCCCGGCTCATCGGCAGCAACGGCAAGGCGATCACCTCGTTCGGCCCGCCCCAGCTCGGGGAGAACTGGACCGGCGAGAGCGACGTGGTGCGGCTGCGCGAGGGGCGTGCCCCGCAGGCCGACGACGAGATCGTGGTGAACGCGGCCCTCGCGACGGCCGCCAAGGTCAAGGTGGGTGACCGGGTCGGGGCGCTGACCGCGTTCGAGTCCAAGCGCCGCGACTTCACCCTGGTCGGCATCTTCGGCTACAGCGGCGGCCGGGACTCCATCGGCGGGGTCAATCAGATCGCGTTCACCACGCCCACCGCCCAGCGGCTGATGCTCGGCAAGCCCGGCACCTTCAACAGCGTGACCGTGCAGGCCGCCGACGGGGTGCGCCCGGAGGCGGTACGCGACGACGTGGCCCGCGCCCTGGGCGCCGGCTACGACGTCAAGACCGGCGAGGAACTCTCCGCCGCCGCCTCGGCCAGTCTCAAGGAGGAGCTGTCCTTCTTCAACAGGGTGCTGCTCGGCTTCGCCGCGGTGGCGCTGCTGGTGGGCACGTTCCTGATCCTCAACACCTTCTCGATCATCGTGGCGCAGCGGACCCGGGAGTTGGCCCTGATGCGGGCCATCGGCGCCAGCGGGGGGCAGATCATCGGCTCGGTGGTGCTGGAGGCACTCGCGATCGGATTGGTCGCCTCGGTCCTCGGGCTCGGCGCGGGCATCGGAGTGGGTGCCCTGCTGGCCTGGGCGTTCGGCAGGTTCGCCGGCGGGCTGTCGCTGGCCGGGATCGGCGTGCCCCCGGTGGCGGTGCTCAGCGCGTTCGCCGTCGGCATGCTGATCACGGTGGTCGCGGCGTTGCTGCCGGCGCTGCGGGCGTCGCGCATCCCCCCGATCGC
Source organism: Micromonospora sp. KC207 (assembly GCF_004348615.1). Lineage (NCBI taxonomy): Bacteria > Bacillati > Actinomycetota > Actinomycetes > Micromonosporales > Micromonosporaceae > Micromonospora > Micromonospora sp. KC207. The sequence goes on along the minus strand of NZ_SMKJ01000225.1, from coordinate 7,168 downwards.
GGCGATGCAGGACGTGGCCACCCCGGACCGGCCGCTCACGAAGATCACGGTCTCCGGCGCGGTGGTCACCGCCCTCGGCGGCGGGCTGCTGGCCCTCGGGCTGACCGGCAACGCCGGCGGGTCCACGCTGATGGTGATCCTGGGCGGGGTGCTGTTCACGTTCATCGGGGTGGCGCTGCTGACCCCGCTGATCAGCCGGCCGGTGGTGTCGCTGCTCGGCGCACTGTTCGCCTGGTCGGTGCCGGGCCGGCTGGGCCGGCTGAACTCGGGGCGCAACCCGCGCCGCACGGCGATCACCGCTGCCGCGCTGATGGTCGGCATCGCCCTGGTGACCGGGGTGACGGTGCTCCTCGACTCGGCCAAGTCGAGCATCTCGGCCACGGCGGAACGCATCGTCGACGCGCAGTTGGTGATCTCCGGCGAGCAGACCGGGCCCCGGCCGCCGACGTTCGATCCGTCGGTGGTGGACCGGGCCGCCGCGTTGCCGGGGGTGGACGCGGTGCTGGGCGTGTACAACGACAACGCGGTCGTCGACGGCGACCCGAAGTACGTGGTGGCCCTGACCGACCTGACCGCGATGGCCCGGATCTACGGCACCGTCGCGCAGTCGGGCGCGATCGCCACGCTACGGCCGGACCAGGTGGCGCTGAGCGTCTCCGGCGCGAAGGAGCTGGGCAAGTCGGTGGGTGACCGGTTGACCGCGCAGTTCGCCCGAGGTGAGGGGCCGCACACATACACGGTGACGGCGGTCCTGCCCGACGAGAGGTCCGTCGGGTCGATCATCCTGCCGGAACAGGCGGGGGCGGAGTTCACCAACCCGCAGCCGTTCTCGGCGCTGGTGCGGCTGAGCGCGGGCACGCCGGTGTCGCAGGTGCAGCCGCAGCTCGACGCGCTGGTCGCCGACAACCCGGAGGTGTCGGTGGCCGACCGGGCCAGCTACATCAAGCAGCAGACCAGCGTCTTCGACACGCTGCTCACGATGATCCAGATCCTGCTGGCGCTGGCCATCGTGATCGCGGTGTTGGGCATCGTCAACACCCTGGCGCTGTCGGTGCTGGAGCGCACCCGGGAGCTGGGGCTGCTGCGGGCGATCGGGCTGCGCCGGGCGCAAACCATGCGGATGATCACCGTGGAGGCCGTGGTGATCTCCGTGTTCGGCGCGCTGCTCGGCGTCGCGGTCGGCACCGGGCTCGGCGCGGCGGTGGTCCGGGCCCTGAAGGACGAGGGGATCACCGACCTGGTGCTGCCCTGGTCGCAGATGGGGATCTTCCTCGGGCTGGCCGCGCTGATCGGGATGATCGCGGCGGCGCTGCCGGCGGTACGCGCCGCCCGGATCAACGTGCTGGGCGCCATCGCCCACGACTGACGCGGGGCAAGGAGGGGCCTCCTGCCGACGCCTACGGCGTAGCAGGGGCCCCTCCTAACCCGTCCGCGAGCACCCGATCGCGTTCACCGACGACGGCCCGCTGATCCTCACCGCCGGCCGACGGGGTCCGGGCGGGCCGCCGAGGGTCAGGCCGGCGGCCCGCCGAGCAGGGCGGCGAGCAACTCCAGGTCCGCGCCGGTCAGGCTCTCCATCTGGTGTACGCCGTCGGCCGCCGCGATCGGCACCTCCGCCGGTACCGCCAGCACGGCCGCACCCGCGGCGAGGGCGCTGGCCACCCCGGTCGGGGAGTCCTCGATCGCCACACAACGGGCGATGGGCACACCGAGCAGCCGGGCGGCGGTCAGGTACGGCTCCGGGTGCGGCTTCGCCGCGTCGACCTCGTCGCCGCAGACCACCGCGTCGAAGCTGTCCCGGCCCAGGGTGTCCAGCGCCACCTCCACCAGCGGCCGACGGCTGGAGGTCACCAGGGCGGTCGGGATGCCCGCCGCCCGGACCGCCCGCAACAGAGCCAGCGCGCCGGGCCGCCAGCGCAGCCCGGTGCGGAACAGCTCCAGGATCCGGGCGTCGATCCACGCCGCGCTGGCCAGCGGGTCGCGGGTCGGCTGCCCGAGGTCGTCGTGCAGGATCCGCATCGCCTCGGCCATGCTCGTGCCGATCATCGCCCTACGGCCGGCGTCGGAGAGGGTGGCGCCGTACTCGGCCGCGAGTTCGCGCAGGGCGACGTCCCACAGCTTCTCGCTGTCGACCAGGGTGCCGTCCATGTCGAAGAGCACGGCGGCCGGATGGTGGCTGCTCAGCGGGTCCTCCAGGGGTCGCGGGGGCGACCCGATCCTCTCAGCCGGCCCGCCCCGCCGGACCCGGGCCCCTACCGGGGCCGGCCAGGCCCCACTGTCAGCCCAGGTTGCAGGCCGACAGGCCCGACTCGTACCCGCGGAAGAAGGAGTCGGAGCGCTGCTCGGCGGTGCCGTGCGCCCCCTCGGCGAACCACGGCTGGTCGGGGTCGTCGCCGACGGCGAGCAGCCCTTCCCGGAACTCCTCGAGGTCGCCGTCCTCCAGCCGCAGATGCCCGGCCTCGATCGAGCCGCCGATGTACGCCCCGGCCATGCAGTCGGCCTGCAACTCCTGCTGGATGGTGAAGCTGGCGCGGATGCCGAGGCGCACCTGGATGCCGTGGGCGTACTCGTGGCCGAGCAGGTAGTACAGGAACGCGTCGCCGACCTGCCGGAAGGCCGCGACCGACCAGTTGACGTCGTAGGCGATGAAGTCGCCCGCCGAGCAGTACACCGCGTTGTTGCGGGGCAGCGCCTGCCCGGCGCAGGCAACCTCGCCCTCCCGCTGGTACGGCACGACCCGGCGCACCGGCTGGAACCGCCGGCCCGACGCCCGGAACTGCGCGGCCCAGTAGATCTCGGCCTTGTCCACGGCGACGGTCATGTCCTCCTTGAATTCGGCCACGCTGGTGGTGCCGTCGGCGCGGGTCCGCTCGGCCTGCGGCGAGGTGGGCTGGCGGGTCGACTGGGGCAGGGGCCGCTGCGGCTCGCCCTCGTTCACCCCGCCGACCACGCAGCCGCCGGCCAGCACCAACGCGGCCACCAGACCGACCAGCGAGCCATCCGGTCGACGTTCCGAGCGTGCCGTCACAGCGCCTCCCCGGCTCCTCCTCGCCGGTTTCTACCCCGGCTCCCCGCCGATCATGCCCGGCCGGCGGTACGGTGACCATCCCGGGCCACGATCAACGGCGAACGCGCCGGTGGGGTCAGGGGCTGGCGGCGAGAAAGACGAACGCGGCCAGCAGGACCAAATGCACGCCGCCCTGCAACAGGGTGGCCCGCCCCGGCACCACGGTCAGCACGCCGGCGACGACGGTCAACGCCAGCAGGGCCAGCTGGGTGCCGCCCAGCCCGAGCAGCAGCGGCCCGTCGAGCCAGATCGAGGCGATCGCGATGGCGGGGATGGTCAGGCCGATGCTGGCCATGGCCGACCCGAGGGCAAGGTTGAGGCTGATCTGCACCCGGTCGCGCCGCGCGGCGCGGGCCGCGGCGAGGGTCTCCGGCAGCAGCACCAGCAGCGCGATCACGACGCCGACGAACGCCTGCGGCAGGTTCGCCGCTGACACCCCGGCCTCGATCGCCGGGGACACCATCTTCGCGAGGCCCACCACGGCGATCAGCGCCACCAGCAGCATCACCGGCTGGCCAGTGCGGCCCCGGCCGACGGGGGGTCGGCGTGCCCGTCGGCGTCGGCGACCGTCCCGTCCGCGGTGACGGGCAGGAAGTAGTCGCGGTGCCGGCCGGTCTGCACCAGCACGAACAGCCCGTACAGGGCGAGCGACGCCACGGCGGCGAAGGCGAGCTGCGGCGGGGAGAACTCGGGGCCGGGCCGGCTGGTGGTGAAGGTCGGCACCACCAGGCTGAGAGTGGCCAGGGTCGCCACGGTGGCCAGGGCCCCGCCGGTGCCCTCGGGGTTAAACACCGCGACCCGGCGGCGCAGGGCCCCGAGCAGCAGGGACAGGCCGAGAATACCGTTACAGGTGATCATTACGGCGGTGAAGGACGTGGCGAGCGCCCCTACGACCAGCGGGGGCAGCTCCCTGCCCCAGGTCAGAGCCAGGATCACCACGGCCAGCACGGGCACGGTGAGGGTCCAGTCGGTGACGCGCGAACGAAGAAGGGCGGCCATGGCGTCAACCGTGCCAGAAGTCGCGATCATCTCCCATATCTCGGGATGCCGCCGGTCCCGCGCCGCGTCCCCGCGGCGGGCAGTCTTCGGCGTACGTGGATGCCCGGCAATGACGCCCGGCAATGCCGGAACGCCGCCGCCGCGTACGGGGGCACCGGATGCGGCAACCCCGCCGTCGACACCGGCTCCTTGGCGTCGCTGACGTGCACGAACGCCCCGCCCGGCAGCAACATCCCCCGCACCGTGGCGGCGACCGAGTCCCGCACCGTCCAGTGGAACGACTGCGCGAACACCACCGCCCGGAACCGGCCCAACCCGGCGGGCAGGGCCTCCGCCCGCGCCCGTACCCACCGGACGTTGCCCACGCCGTCGCGCGCGGCCCGCAGCCGCGCCCGCGCCAGCATCCCGGCGTCGGGATCCATCCCCACCGCCTCGGCGAACCACCCGGCCAGCGGCACGGTCACCGTCCCCGGGCCGCACCCCACGTCCAGCAACCGCCCCGAGCCGTCCAGGCCGAGCGCGTCCGCCAGCGCCGCCGCGAAACCCTCCGCGTACGGCAGCCGGCCTCGCTCGTAGTACGCGGCGGCACCCTCGAAGAGGGACTCGTCCCACACCCAGCCGTCCGGCACGCCGGCACCCTACCGCCCGAAACGCGAGCCGCCCGCGATCGCCCGGCCCGCCGCGTCACATGGCGTTGCTCGCGGCCGGGTTGCGTGCCGGCGGGCAATGTGGAATGCCATGGGTGTACCAGATCCTCGCCGACCTGATTCGCCGACACCTACCGGATCGGTCACTGGATCAGCCATGCAGACCGACCCTGGTGATGAGTTGTCGCGCCCGTACCCGTCACACCTACGACGGGACACGGCGAGGCGGAAGGATGACGTGATGGGTGCGGACACACGGCTGGAGGAACTGGGCGTGAGCGGTCTGGGCGAGGTCGACGAGCCGGCGTTTTCTGGGCTGACGGAGCGGCACCGACGGGAGCTGCACGTGCACTGCTACCGGATGCTCGGGTCGTTCGAGGACGCCGAGGACACCGTGCAGGAGACGCTCCTCCGTGCCTGGCGGCGGCGGGAGACCTTCGAGGGGCGGTCGACGTTCCGGGCCTGGCTGTACCGGATCGCCACCAACGCCTGCCTGGACCTGCTCGCCAAGCGCCGGCCGGAGCCCGCGACCGGCGGGGAGGTGCCGTGGCTGCAGCCCTACCCGGACCGGCTGCTCGACGAGCTGCCCGCGGGCTATGCGGACGAGCCGGAGACCGTCGCCATCGCGCGGGAGACGATCGAGCTGGCGTACCTGGTCGCGGTCCAGCACCTCGCGCCGCGACCGCGGGCCGTGCTGATCCTGCGGGACGTGCTCGGCTGGCCGGCGAAGGACGTCGCGGAGTTCCTCGGGGACTCCGTCAACTCCGTGAACAGCGCGCTGCAGCGGGCGCGCGCCGGCATGCGGGAGCACCTGCCCGCCGAGCGGCAGGACTGGACCGGCGGTGAGGAGGATGCAGGGACGCGCGAGCTGGTGCGCAGATTTACCGACGCGAGCGTAGCCACGGACGTCGACGTGCTCGCTGCCCTGCTACGGGACGACGTCCGCTGCTCGATGCCGCCCACGCCGGGCCTGTACGTCGGCCGCGACGCGGTGGTGAACAGTTGGGTCGAGGATGGCTTCGAGGGCATGACGGGCCTGCGCGGCGTCCGCACCTCCGTCAACCGGCAGCCCGCCGTCGCCTTCTACATCTGGCAGGAGCGCGAGGACGCGTACCTGCCATTGACCATCGACGTCCTGCGCGTCACCGGCGGGGCGATCACCGAGATCGTCACGTTCCACGACGATGAGTTCCCGCGGCTCGGGCTGCCGGAGCGCCTACCGGCGGACGGCACGGAGTAGCCCCGGTGTGGACGCTCGCGCTGCGCGGTGGCGCGCGTGTCGCGGTGGTCGCGGCGCAGTGGTGCGACGCCCACCGGCTTCATTGCCACGCTCGCAGCGATGGTGGCCACCGCCCTCGCCGCTGCGCTTGCCCAGGCCGTTGGCGTCGACTTCGAGGTCCCCGATGGTGGCGAGACGATCCCGTTGTCCGGGTTCGCCGTGGTGACCGGCCTCTTCTCGGTCGTGGGCATCGTCATTGCCGTCGCTCTTCTTCGTTGGAGCGCTCGCCCCGCCAAACAATTCGTGTGGACGGCAGTGTCGCTGACCGCGATCTCGTTGCTCCCGCCCCTCCTCTCCGGAGCAGACACCGCCACCACCACCGCCCTCCCCGGTGCTGCCACCCTCCATTCCGGGTGTTCGGCCGCAGGTCAGAGCGCTCACGGCGGTCACTTGGCGTTGAAGTAGTTCGCCTCCGGGTGGTGCACCACGATCGCGTCGGTCGCCTGCTCCGGCACCAGCTGGAACTCCTCCGACAGCGCCACCCCGATCCGGTCGGCGCCCAGCAGGTCCACGATCTTTGCCCGGTCCTCCAGGTCCGGGCAGGCCGGGTAGCCGAACGCGTACCGGCAGCCCCGGTAGTCGGTGCGCAGCAAGCCCGCGAGGTCCGCCGGATCGTCGTCGCCCACCGTACGGCCGCCCGGCAGCGTCAGCTCCGCCCGGATCCGCCGGTGCCAGTACTCCGCCAGCGCCTCCGTGAGCTGCACCGACAGGCCGTGCACCTCCAGGTAGTCACGGTAGGCGTTGCCGGCGAACATCTTCGCCGTGTACTCGCTGATGGGCTGCCCGACGGTCACCAACTGCAACGCCACCACGTCGAGCCGGTCGCCCTTCGGCCGGAAGAAGTCCGCCAGACACAGCCGCCGCTCCTGCCGTTGCCTCGGGAACGAGAACCGAGCCCGCTCGGCGTGCCCGTTCTCGTCCAGCACCACCAGGTCGTTGCCCTCCGAGTACGCCGGGAAGTACCCGTACACCACGGCCGCCTCGAGGACCTTGTCGGCGGTCAGCCGGTCCAGCCAGTACCGCAGCCGGGGCCGGCCCTCGCTCTCCACCAATTCCTCGTACGACGGGCCGCATCCGGCCCCGACACGTAGGCTGGCGGACGTGAAGGACATCAGGGACGCCACCGGGCCCGGCGGGCGGACGACCGGGCCGCAGCCCGGGGCCGCCCGCCGACGA
>NZ_SMKJ01000224.1:0-12387 GCF_004348615.1 Micromonospora sp. KC207 | reverse complement strand
CCTCGGGCCGCTCCACGGCGACCGCGCCGGCACCTGCCTCGCCGTCGATGGTCGGCGCGGAGTACTGCAGACCCTGCTGCTGGGGGGCGCGGCCCAGGCCCTTGGCCTTGATCTCCACCGGCTTCTCCAGCAGCTGCACCTCCTCGGCCTCGGGCTCGGCCTCCTGGACCTGGACCTCCAGGTTGTAGAGGAAGCCGACCGTCTCCTCCTTGATGCCGTCCATCATGGTGGCGAACATGTCGAAGCCCTCGCGCTGGTACTCCACCACCGGGTCGCGCTGGGCGTACGCCCGCAGGCTGATGCCCTCCTGGAGGTAGTCCATCTCGTAGAGGTGCTCGCGCCACTTGCGGTCGATGACCTGGAGCAGCACCATCCGTTCGAGCTGGCGGGTGCCCTCGGCACCGAGCTGCTCCTCGCGCCGGTCGTACGCGGCGTGCGCGTCCTCCTTGAGGCGGGCAACCAGGAAGTCCTGGTCCAGGCCGGCCCGGGAGCCGACCTCCTCCTCCAGCTCCTCCAGGGTCACGCCCACCGGGTAGAGCTGCTTGAGGCTGACCCAGAGCTGCTCCAGGTCCCAGTCCTCGGCGTACCCGTCGCTGGTCGCACCGACGACGTACGCGCCGACGACGTCGTCAATCATGTTGCGGACCTGGTCGGAGAGGTCCTCGCCGTTGAGCACCCGCAGGCGCTCGGCGTAGATGACCTGGCGCTGCTTGTTGAGCACCTCGTCGTACTTCAGGACGTTCTTGCGGATCTCGGCGTTCTGGCCCTCGATCTGGGCCTGGGCGTTCTTGATCTGGCGGGTGACCATCTTCGACTCGATGGGCACGTCCTCCGGGATGTTGAAGCGCTCCATCACCGCCTCGACCGCGCCGGCCCGGAAGCGCTTCATCAGCTCGTCCTGCAACGACAGGTAGAAGCGGGACTCGCCCGGGTCACCCTGCCGGCCGGCCCGGCCGCGCAGCTGGTTGTCGATTCGCCGGGACTCGTGCCGCTCCGTGCCCAGCACGTAGAGCCCGCCGGCGGCGGCAACCTCCTCCGCCTCGACGTCGCAGGCCTGCTTCCACTTGGGCAGGACCTCCTCCATCGCCTTGGCGTACTCCTCCTCGTTCTCCGCCGGGTCGAGGCCGCGCTGGCGCAGCTCGTTGGCGGCGAGGAACTCGGCGTTGCCGCCGAGCAGGATGTCGGTGCCCCGGCCGGCCATGTTGGTGGCCACGGTGACCGCGCCCTTGCGCCCTGCCTGGGCGACGATCTCCGCCTCCCGGGCGTGGAACTTGGCGTTCAGCACGGCGTGCGGGATGCCCCGGCGGCGCAGCAGCTGGGAGATGATTTCGGAGTTCTCCACCGAGACGGTGCCCACCAGCACTGGCTGACCGGCCTGGTGCCGCTCGGCGATGTCCTCGACGACCGCGTTGAACTTGGCCTTCTCGGTCTTGTAGATAACGTCGGCCCGGTCTTCCCGGACCATCGGCCGGTGGGTGGGGATGGTCACCACGCCGACCTTGTAGACCTTGTTGAACTCGCCCGCCTCGGTCTGGGCCGTGCCGGTCATGCCGGACAGCTTCTCGTAGAGACGGAAGTAGTTCTGGAGGGTGATGGTGGCCAGGGTCTGGTTCTCCTGCTTGATCTCCACCCCCTCCTTGGCCTCGATCGCCTGGTGCATGCCCTCGTTGTAGCGCCGCCCATGCAGGATGCGGCCGGTGAACTCGTCGACGATCAGGACCTCGCCGTCGCTGACGATGTAGTCCTTGTCGCGCTTGTAGAGCTCCTTGGCCTTGATCGCGTTGTTGAGGTAGCCCACGAGGGGGGTGTTCACCGACTCGTAGAGGTTGTCGATGCCGAGCCGGTCCTCTACCTTGGCCACGCCGCGCTCGGTCACCGCGATGGTGCGCTTGGCGTAGTCGATCTCGTAGTCGCCCTCGCCGTCCTTGCCGGGCTGGAGGCGGGCCACCACTCCGGCGAACTCGCCGTACCACCGGGCCGAGTGCTCGGCCGGGCCGGAGATGATCAGCGGCGTCCGGGCTTCGTCGATCAGGATCGAGTCGACCTCGTCGACCACGGCGAAGTTGTGGCCGCGCTGGACCAGCTCGTCCTTCGACCAGGCCATGTTGTCGCGCAGGTAGTCGAAGCCGAACTCGTTGTTGGTGCCGTAGGTGATGTCGCACTCGTACGCGGCGCGGTGCTCGCTCGCCGGCCGGTTGGGCAGCACCACGCCGACGGTCAGGCCCATGAACTCGTGCACCCGCCCCATCCAGGCGGCGTCACGCTGGGCCAGGTAGTCGTTGACCGTGACCACGTGCACGCCCTTGCCGGACAGCGCGTTGAGGTAGACCGCCATGACCGAGGTCAGGGTCTTGCCCTCGCCGGTCTTCATCTCGGCGATGTTGCCGAAGTGCAGCGCCGCGCCGCCCATCACCTGGACGTCGTACGGTCGCTGCCCGAGCACCCGGGCAGCCGCCTCGCGCACTGCGGCGAACGCCTCCGGCAGCAGGTCGTCGAGGGTCTCACCGTCGGCGAGCCGCTCCCGGTACTGGTCCGTGAGACTCCTCAGCTCGTCGTCGGTGAGGTTGACGTAGTCGTCCTCGATCGAGTTGACGGCGGCGGCGATGGCCTTCAGCCGGCGCACCATGCGGCCCTCGCCCGCGCGAAGGACCTTTTCCAGAATCGACACGGATCAACGCTCCCCTAGACAGTCTCGAACCATCGTAGGCGCTCCGTCGGCCCGATGGTCACTGGTGGCGGCGGTCTGATCGGCGAGAAACCGACATAACGCTCCGACCGCCGGCCGGGCGGCGGGATATCCGGTTACGCCCAGCGCGAAAGATCCGGCACGATGGCTCGGGTGGAACCCGTGGAGCTCACCGAGGACGGCCTGCTGCTGCGACCCTGGCGGGCAGCCGACGCGGACGCCGTGCACCGGGCCTGCCAGGATCCGGACATCCAGCGCTGGACCACCGTACCGCGCCCGTACCTGCCCGAACACGCCCGCGCCTACGTCACCGAGGTCAGCGCCGGGGACTGGCGGGCCGGGTCCCGCGCGCCGTTCGCCGTCTGCGACGCCGTCACCGGCGAGTTGCTCGCCTCGTGCGGGCTGGTGTCGCTGGACCAGACCACAAACTCCGGCGAGATCGGCTACTGGGTGGCGCCGTGGGCCCGGGGCCGGGGCGTCTCCACCCGGGCCACCCGGGCGGTGGCCCGCTGGGCGTTCGACGCGCTCCGGCTGCGCCGGCTGATCTGGCAGGCCGAGATCGGCAACCACGCCTCCCGGCTGGCCGCGCTGCGCGCCGGCTTCCGGGTGGAGGGCGAACTGCGGCTGGCCCACCCGTCGCCCGGCGGGCGGCGAGAGGGCTGGATCGGCTCCCTGTTCGCCGAGGACCTGCCCGCGCCGGGCGCGCCCGGGCCCGCCGGGCCGGACACCCTCGACGCCCGCCGGGCCGCCGTCTTCGGTCGGCCGCAGCCCACCCTGTTCGCCACCGTCGGGGCGCGGGAGCTGCGGCTGCGGCCGATCGAGGAGCGCGACCTCGACGCCATCACCGGGACCTGCCGGGACCCGCGGACGATCGAGTGGACCACGGTGCCGGCCCCGTACGAGCGGGCGCACGCCGAGGGGTTCAAGCGCGACGTCGCCGACGCGAGCTGGGCGCGCGGCACCGGCGCGTACTTCACGGTCGCCGACGGCGACGACCGGTACGTCGCCTCGGTCGACCTGCGGATCGCCGCCGCCGACCCGGTGCGGGGCATGGTCGGCTTCATGACCGCGCCGCACGCGCGGGGCCGGGGATACCTGCCGGCCGCGACCGCCGCCCTGGCCGCCTGGGGGTTCACCACTCTCGGCCTCGCCCGCATCGAGTGGCGCGCTTTCGTCGGCAACACCGCCTCCCGCCGGGCCGCCGAGAAGGCCGGGTTCACCCTGGAGGGCACCGCGCGGGGCTTGCTGACCACCCGCGCCGGCGGCCGGGCCGACGCCTGGGTCGCGTCGCTGCTGCCCGGGGACCTGACCGGGGCCTCGTCCGCGCCGGCCGGGGACGAGGCGTGAGCGGGCCGCGCCTGCCCGACGCCGTCGGGGCCGAGGGGATACGGCTGCGGACGTTTTGCGTCGCGGACGTGCCCGACATCGCGGCGGCCTGCGCCGACCCGCTCACCCAGCGGTTCATTCCCGGCATGCCCAGCCCGTACACCGAGGCCGACGCCCGGTGGTGGGTGACCGAGGGCGCCCCCGCGGCGTGGGCTGCCGGCGGGGCCGCGTACGCGATCGCGGATCCGGCCACCGACCGGCTGCTCGGCGGCACCGGCCTGGGCAACGTGGTGCCGGTGCGGGAGCAGGCGGAGCTGGGCTACTGGGTCGCGCCGTGGGCGCGGGGCCGCGGGGTGGCCACCGCCGCGACCCGGGCGCTGGCGGCGACGGCCTTCGCGCACGGTACGGCCCGCCTGGAGCTGCTCACCCACGCGGAGAACACGGCGAGCCAGCGGGTCGCGCTCGCCACCGGGTTCCGGCACGAGGGGGTACGCCGGGCGGCGAACCTGGCGCGCGACGGCGGCCGGCAGGACCTGGTCTGCTGGGTACGCCTGGCCGACGACCCGCCCGGCCCGACGACCCGGCTCCTGCCCGACCTGCCCGGCGGCAGGCTCACCGACGGCGTGGTGACCGTGCGCCCGGTCGGGCCGGACGATGCGGCGGCGCTGTTCCGGCTGCACCGCCTGCCCGAGGTCGTCGCGAACCGGGTGCCCCCGCAGCCGCCGTCGCTCGCCGACGTCGAGCGGCGCTGCCGGCTGGCGGGCAGCCGCTGGCTGGCCGGGGTCTCGGCCGACCTGGCGATCGTGGACGCGCGCGGCGGCGAGCTGGCCGGCGGGTGCATGCTGCACCACGACGAGCCCGCCACCGGGCAGGCGATGATCGGCTACAGCCTGCTGCCGGCGGGGCGGGGCCGGGGCCTGGCCACCCGGGCGGTGCGCCTGGTCGCCGCCTGGGCGTTCGACGGGGTGGGGCTCGCCCGGGTCTGGGCGGGCACCCGGCCGGAGAACGCGGCCTCGCAACGGGTGCTGGAGCGCGCCGGCTTCTCCCGGGAGGGCCTGCTGCGCGGCCGGCTGCCCGGCCCCGGGGGCACCCGGATCGACTCGGTCCTGTACGGCCTGCTCGCCACCGACGCGCCCCGCTGACCCACCGGGTCAGCGGGGCCACCGTCGGGGTCAGATGTCGAGGGAGATGATGCCGTAGTCGTAGGCGTGTCGCCGGTAGACGACGCTGGGGCGGCCGGACTCCTTGTCGTGGAACAGGTAGAAGTCGTGCCCCACCAGTTCCATCTGGAACAGCGCGTCGTCGACCGTCATCGGCTCGGCGGGGTGGACCTTCGCCCGGGCGATGTGCCAGGGCTGGTCGTCAGGCTCCTCCTCGAACCGGTCGGCTACGGCGGTTGCCGTGGCCGATCGGACGCCGTCGAGGGCCGGGACGGGCGCATCGAGGCCAGCGACCGGCAGGTCGGCGGTGGCCGCCGCGACTGAGATCGGCGCGTGCCGGCCCCGATGGACCCGGCGGCGGTCCGCAGCCCGGCGCAGCCGGTTGTCCAGTTTGGCGATCGCGGCGTCGAGTGCGCTGTAGAAATCGTCGGTGCAGGCCTCGGCCCGAATCACCGGACCACGGGAAACGCACGTTATCTCGACCCGCTGGCAATGGTCGGACTGGCGCGGATTACGCTCGTGGAACAACTCGACATCGACGCGGATAAGCTTGTGATCGTAACGTTCGATCTTTGCGAGCTTCTCGGCTACGTGCACCCGGTAATGATCCGGGACCTCGACGTTCCGGCCCTTGACCACGATGTCCACGTGACCTCCCTTGTTCGGACGGTCTTCGATCCGGAAATCCCGGCCGGCTCGCCTTCTGGGAACCCTCGTTCGGCGTCGACCGGGTCAGTGCGGTTACGCCTCCTCTCACCGCCGGGGGCGAGTGGAATGCCTTCCTACCCCCGACACGAAAACGCTAACCCCTGTTCGCCCGGCCGTCACCCCCCACCGCGCAAAGCCTCAGAATTTTCACAGGCCCCGCACGGTCGGGTGAATCAGAAACACGTTGAGTCACGAACGGCGGCGTTTTTCCGTCGCGGCGAGAACCGCCGCGACCGTGGGCGACAGGCCGGTCGCGCTCAGCACCCGGGCTGCGGCGGCCAGGGTGACGCCGGTGGTGACGATGTCGTCGAGCAGCACGACCACCGGCGCCGGCGCCCCGGCGCGGGCCCTGGGCGGGGCGACCCTCGGCCGGGCCTGGAAGGCCGACTGCGCCGCACGGGCCCGGCCCGCGCTGTCCAGGGTGGCCGAGTCCGGTCGGGGCAGCGCCCGCAACGGCCGAAGCACCCGCACGGGCCAGCCGGCCCGGCCCAGCCGGGCCGCCGCGTGCCGGGCCAGCCGGTCGAGGTGGTCGCCGTACCGGGCGCGGGCCGCCACCGCGGTGTCCGGCACCGGGACCAGCAGCACCGGCCGTGCCGCGCCGACCGCACCGGCCACCACCTCGGCGAGCAGCCCGCCCAGCGGCCGGGCCAGCCCGTGCCGGCCCCGTTCCTTGTACGCCAGCAGCGCCTCCCGCAGCGCGCCGCCGTACGGGCCGAGGGCGACACACGGGGGCAGCCCCGGCGGGGCCGCGGTGGGGCGCACCGGTCGGGGCCGCAGCGCCGCCAGGGCCGTCACGCAGCCGGGGCAGAACCCGTGCCGGGCCGCCCGGCGCTCCCGGCAACCGGCGCACTCCACGGGCAGCACCAGGTCGGCCAGATCCGCCCAGAGGCCGGCGACCGCGCGCATCTCAGTAGAGGAAGAAGGGGGCGGTCGGGTTGCCGGCCTGCACCCCGGCCAGCGGAGGCGTCACGTCCCGCACCTCGTCCCGCTTGATCGTGTCGAACGGGCTGTTGCGGTACGCCACCCCGTTCGCCTCGTACATCAGGTTCCCGTTGGGAAACGGTGCCACCGCGTTCAGCGGGTACGACGACAGGTGGGTGACCCGGGCGCCGATGTCCCGGCGCAGCGGCGTCTCCAGGGCGCCGTCCACGCTGATGTCGTAGATCGCCGGCCGACCGGCGGAGCCCGCCAGGTGCAGGGTGTTCTCCCCCGCCCAGTCGACCGCGGAGAGGTCGGTCAGCGAGGTGACCAGCCGACGCGCCGGGCCCACGGTGACCACGCCGCCGTTGAGGTTGACCGCCGCGACGTACAGCGCGCCGCCGACGATCACCGCGATGCGGTGCCCGTCCAGCGACGCCGCCACCGCCGTCACCTCGCCTTCGGCGGTCAGCGGGACGGCCCGCAACTGGGCGCCGGAGTCGAAGCGGTAGAGCGTGCCGTCGGCCACCACCAGGCCCTGCGGCCGGTCCGGGGCCGGCGAGCGCAGCCACACCGGCCGGCCCATCGCGGCGAACGTGCGGGTGCCGCGCTGGACGATCGACACCGGCGCCGCGCCGACGCCGACCACCAACCGCTGCCGCTTGTCCGCCCCGGCGGTCACCAGCGCGGCGCGGATCCCGTCGTGGGAGCGGCTGAACCCGGCCGAGACGACGCCCTTGTTGACCGCCTCGGTGACCGGCGCGACACCGAACGCCTCACCGCCGCCGAAGTCGAGCGGGTGGACCGCGCCGTCGTAGACGCAGAACCGCTGCGGGTTGGCGCTGAGCGGGTAGGCCAGGTGGGCCCGCCGGCGCTGCCTGAGGTCGGGCACCGTCACCCGGGTCTGGTTGTGGATCCGCAGTTCGAGCTGGCCGTCCAGCTCCGGCAGCGACCAGGCGAGCTGGTCGACGAAGTCCTCCACCCGCTGGTCGTCCGCGTCCACGGGCATGTCGAGGTTGACCTCCCACCGCCCGTCCGCCCCGGTCGCGTTGTTGATCAGCCGGGTGCCGTCGGGTAGCCGGCTCGTCCCGGGCCCCAGCCACTCCGACGGCCCCGCGGTCAGCCACTTCACCACCTCGGTGACCCGCCGCTCGTCGGGCACGGCCAGCGGCAGGTAACGCTGGTCGGGCACGAGCTGGGTGCGACCGGTGTTCCAGAAGTAGACGATGTGGGTCTGGTAGTACTGCCGCAGCGCCTGATCACTGAGCAGCAGCACGTTCGGCGGCGGATCGGCGACGTACCAGCCGGTGTCCGGCTTGTCCTCCTGGGCGGCGGCGCGCAGCTCGAACCGGTACTCGGTCTCGGTGGCCACCGGCGGCATGAGGGTGCCGTCGGCGCGCAGCAGGCCAATCTGCTGCACCCGCAGCGTGACCCGGGTGCCGTCCGTGCTGTCGGTGATCACCGGCGCCTCGCGCAGCCGCACGACGGTGAGGGTCACCTCGCTGGGCTGCTGCTTCTCCTGGATTCGACTGCGCCCCTCGGGGGCGACGAACTGCTTGACCCGGTAGTAGGCGCGGTCCGCCTCGCCAGCGGCGGCCGAAAGGAAGTTGGTGACGAAGGCCGCGCGGTCGGTACCGCTGGCGAGCCGGTTCGGTGGCTCGTCACGGCGGAAGCTCGACGAGCCGGACTTGGCGGCGGCGACCTGCCCGTCCACCTTGACGTCGGACCTCCCGGGGATGCCGCAACCGGCCGCCCCGGTGAGCAGGAGCACCCCGGCGAGCAGCCCGGCGAACCGGCCGGGCCGCCTCACGACCCCACCTCCGCCCGGTCGTCGGCTCCCGTCGCCGGCCCGACGGCCAGGGCTCCCCCGGTGCCGGGGCCGATGTCGAGCAGCCCGCCGGCCCGGGGGCCGCCGAAGGGCAGGATGGCGTCGGCGGGGACCAACCGCAGCGGCGACGTGGTCAGCCGGTCGCCGGACCGGGCGGGCAGGGTGAGCCGGAACTGCGCGCCCTGCCCCGGCGCGCCCCACGCCTCCAGCCAACCGCCGTGCAGCCGGGCGTCCTCCAGGCTGATGGACAGGCCGAGGCCGGTGCCGCCGGTCTGCCGCGCCCGGGACGGGTCGGCCCGCCAGAATCGGTTGAAGACCAGCTTCTCCTCGCCCGGTCTGAGGCCCACCCCGTGGTCCCGGACGGTCACGGCGACGGCCGCCCGGTCCTGCCCGAGGGTGATCAGGACGGGCTTGCCCTCGCCGTGCTCGACGGCGTTGCCGACCAGGTTGCGCAGCACCCGCTCGACGCGGCGCGGGTCCACCTCGGCGATCACCGGGGTGTCCGGCATGTCCAGGTCGATGGTGACGCCGACCCGCTCGGCCAGCCCTGCCAGCCGGTCGGTCACCCGGTGCACCACCGGGACCAGGTCGGTCGGTTCGGCGTCCAGCATGGCGAACCCCGCGTCGAACCGGCTGATCTCCAGCAGGTCGGTGAGCAGTTCCTCGAACCGGTCCAGCTCGGCCTGGAGCAGCTCGGCGCTGCGGGCCACGGCCGGCTCGAACTCCTCTCGCTCGGCGAAGATCAGGTCAGCGGCCATCCGGACGGTGGTCAGCGGGGTACGCAACTCGTGCGAGACGTCGGAGGTGAACCGGCGTTGCAGGCGGGACATTTCCTCCAGCCGGAGGATCTGTCGTTGCAGGTTGGTCGCCATCTGGTTGAACGAGGCGGCCAGCAGCGCCAGGTCGTCCTCCCCGTTGACGGCCATCCGCTGATCGAGCAGACCGGCGGAGAGCCGCTGGGCCGTCCGGGCGGCCACCCGCACGGGCGTCACCACCAGCCGGGTGACCAGGGCGGCGAGCAGGCCGAGCAGCAGCACCAGGGCCGCCCCGGTGGCCACCACGGTGGCCCGGGCGTCGGTCGCCGTGGCGTCCTGCCGGATCAGCGGGACGAGGTAGTACAGCTCCACCTGGCCGAACCGGGTCGGTACCGGAGAGCCGTACACCAGGTATTTCGTGGTGTCTCCGGTGAGCCGGCCGGTGCGGATCTGGCTGGCGATGTTGCCGTCGGCGACCGTGGCCCGCAGCTCCCGGCTGATCAGCGGGCGGACGTTGACGTCGGGTGAGGAGCGCGGCTCGATGATCCCGGTGTAGTTGTCGGCCGTGATCGCCACCACCACCCCGCTGGTCTGCTGCGGGTCGCCGCCGGCCAGGTAGTTGACCGTGCCGTCGATGGTGTCCTGGAGTTGGGCCTCCTGCGCCTGACTGAACAGGCTGAACTGTTTGGCCGCGTAGTCGCTGCCGCTGCTGAGCCGCAGCCGGACGTCGGTTTCGGCGTTCTCCAGCAGGATGTTGGTGATCTTGTCAGCGATGAGGTAGGCGAAACCGCCGACGAGCAGGCTGGAGGCGACCAGTGTGATGGTCACCACCCGGACCTGGAGCGAGCGACGCCACGTCTGGCGCAGGCCGGCCACCAGCCGGGCCACCCGACCGGACAGCGCACGCCACAACTCCCGCGCGGCGGGTGACCGGCGGGTGACCGTGGGTGCGGAAACGGAGGGCGGGGAGGTGGTCACAGTGCGGCCAAGGCTACCCCGTGCCCGCCTTGTAGCCCACGCCCCGCACCGTCAGGATGATCTCGGGGCGCTCCGGGTCCGGCTCGATCTTGGCCCGCAGCCGCTGCACGTGCACGTTGACCAGCCGGGTGTCCGCGGCGTGCCGGTACCCCCAGACCTGTTCCAGCAGCACCTCGCGGGTGAAGACCTGGCGCGGCTTGCGGGCGAGCGCGACCAGCAGGTCGAACTCCAGCGGCGTCAGCTTCACCTCCTCGCCGTTACGGCTCACGGTGTGCGCGGGCACGTCGATGCTGATCTGGTTGCCGGGCGGGCCGACGGTCAGCAGCTCCGGAGCCACGTCCTCGCCCCGGCGCAACCGGGCCCGCATCCGGGCCACCAGCTCCTTGGGCTTGAACGGCTTGACCACGTAGTCGTCCGCGCCGGACTCCAGACCGAGCACCACGTCCACGGTGTCGCTCTTCGCCGTGAGCATCACGATCGGCACGCCGGACTCGCCCCGGATCGCCCGGGCCACGTCGATGCCGCTCATCCCGGGCAGCATCAGGTCGAGCAGGACTATGTCGGGCCGATTCTCCCGGAACGCGGCCAGGGCCCGTTCCCCGTCGGCGACGAACGAGGGCAGAAAGCCCTCGCTGCGCAGGACGATGCCGAGCATCTCGGCGAGCGCGGGGTCGTCGTCGACCACCAGTACCCGGGCTCTCATGGGATCTATACTTCCATCCTCCCCCGAGTCGGTGGGACCGGCACCGTCCGCAGGCCGCCGGCGGGTCGCCAGCTCAGCCGAACAGCGCCCGGCCCCAGTGGTCGCCGTCGTCGCGCACCCCCGGCGGGCAGGCGAAGACGCCGCTGGAGACGTGCCGCAGGTACTCGTTCATCGCGTCGTTGCGGGCCAGCCGGGCCTGGATGGGCACGAACTGCTTGCGCGGGTCCCGCTGGTAGGCGATGAAGAACAGCCCGGCGTCGAGCCGGCCCAGCCCGTCGGAGCCGTCCACGAAGTTGTATCCCCGGCGCAGCAGCCGCGCGCCGTCGTTGGCGTCCGGGTGGGCCAGCCGCACGTGCGAACTCTCGGCGATCACCGGTTGGCCGTCGTCGCCCTTCGCGGCGAAGTCGGGCTCGTCGAACTCGTCGGCCCGGCCCAGCGGCGCGCCGCTGCCCTTGGCCCGGCCGACGATCTGCTCCTGCTCGACCAGCGAGCTGCGGTCCCAGGTCTCGACGAGCATCCGGATCTTCCGGGTGACCAGGTACGACCCGCCGGTCATCCAGTCCGGGCCGTCGCCGGGCTGGACCCAGAGGTGTTCGCGCAGCAGCCCGTCGTCCTCGGCCTTGAGGTTGGCCGTGCCATCCTTGAAGCCGAACAGGTTGCGCGGGGTGGCCTGCCCCGTCGAGGTCGACGAGGTACGGCCGAACCCGAGCTGCGACCAGCGGACGCTGACCACGCCCATGCCGATGCGGGCCAGGTTGCGGATGGCGTGCACCGCCACCTGGGGGTCGTTGGCGCAGGCCTGGACGCAGAGGTCGCCGCCGGAGATCTCCGGCCGCAGCGCGTCCCCGGCGAAGTGCGGCAGGTCGGCCAGCGCGGCCGGGCGGCGGTCGGCGATGCCGAACCGGTCCCGGCCCTGGGCGTCGCGGAACAGCGTCGGCCCGAAGCCGATGGTGAGGGTGAGCTGGGACGGGGGCAACCCGAGGGCCTCGCCGGTGTCGTCCGGCGGGGCCTCCGGCACGCCGCCGACCGCGCCGGTCACCCCGGCCTCCTCACCGGCGGTCATCCGGGCGGCGGCGGCCGTCCACTCGCCGAGCAGCTCGACCAGGCGGGCCCGGTCCTTGGTGATCACGTCGAAGGCGACGAAGTGCAGCCGGTCCTGGGCCGGGGTGGTGATGCCGGCCTGGTGCTCGCCGTGGAACGGCACCGCACCGGCCGCCGTGCCCTGATTCGCCGAGGCGTGTTCCGCCCTGCCGCGGGCCAGCACGCCGGCCCCGGCGGCGACGCCCGCCACCCCAGCGACCCCCGCGCCGGCAAGCGTGATCGCC
>NZ_SMKJ01000223.1:0-12423 GCF_004348615.1 Micromonospora sp. KC207 | reverse complement strand
GGCCGGACAGGAACATGTAGTAGATCAGCCGGTTGCCGGGGAACTCGTAGCGGGCCAGCACGTACGCGGCCATCGAGCCGAGCAGCATGGTCAGGAAGACGCTGCCGACCAGCACCAGCAGCGTGTTGAGGAAGAACGCGCCGAGGTGCCCCTCCCCCCAGGCCCGGGTGAAGTTGTCCCAGTGCAGTTCGTCGGGGATCAGCGACAGCGGTTCGCGGATGACCTCCGAGTCGTCCTTGAACGCCGACATCACCACCCACAGCAGCGGGTAGACCACCATCACGGCCCAGACCACCAGGAACAGGTGGGAGAAGCCGTTGAAGACGCGTCCGCTCAGCTCACGGCCGCGGCTCACGAGGCCCCGGCGCGGCGCGGGGCGGAGGGCCGGACGCCCGGGGCGGGCGAGCTCACCGGACGGTCGGGTCACCGTGCTCATCGTCGGGGTCTCCTCAGTACTCGATCCGCTCACGGCGGGTGATCCGGAGCTGGAGGGCGGCCAGCAGGATCGTGAAGACGGCCAGCGCCACGCCCATCGCGCAGGCGTAGCCGAACTGCCCCTTCTGGAACGCGGTGAAGTTGAGCACCGACGCGAAGATCTCGCTGGCGTGGTTCGGCCCGCCCTGGCTCGGGGTCATGACGAAGACCAGGGCGTACATGTCCAGCGCGATGAAGCCCAGGTAGACCCAGGCCACGGAGATGGTGTCCCGCAGCAGCGGCAGGGTGATCCGGAAGAAGGTGTCGAACCGGCCGGCCCCGTCGAGGATGGCCGCCTCGTAGATGTCCTTGGGGATCGACTGCATCGCCGCCGAGAAGAGCACCATGTAGAAGCCGGCCCCGCTCCACACCGCGATGAGCAGCAGCCACCACAGCACGGCGGGCACGCCGAGGAACGGCTCGGGGTCGGCGGTGAACGCGATCGGGTCGTCCGCGTCGACCAGACCGATCTTCATCAGCAGGCCGTTGATCAGTCCCTGGCTGTCCGAGCGGTAGATCTGCTGCCACATCACGGCGATCACCACGAGCGACAGGACCTGCGGAAAGAAGAAGACGACCTTGTAGAGCCCGGAGCCGAAGACCCCCCGGATGCCGGCCCTGTCCTCGCGTCCGCCCACGTTGAGCAGGAACGCGAGGAGCAGGGCCAGCGCGATCGTGAACAGCGGCACGGTCACCAGGAAGAACACGTTGTGCCAGAACGCCTTCCTGATCAGCTCGTCGGAGAACAGCCGGACGTAGTTGTCCAGCCCGACGAACTCCTGCTTGTCGGAGTAGCCACCCCAGTTGGTCAGCGAGTACCCGGCCGCCTGGGCGAAGGGCCACACCACGTAGAAGAGGTACAGCGCGACGGGGATGGCCAGGAAGCCCGTGACGAAGCGCGCGACACCGTGCCGCATTCCACTCACTCTCTCGAACGGATCAGTGGGCCGCCACCGGGTCAGGCGCGGGTCTGCTTCTTGATCGACGAGTCCTTGGCCACCTTGTCGGCCGCCGCCTGCATCTTGTCGACGAACTGCTGCGCGGTGAGCCGGCCGGCCATCAGCTCCTCGGCGAGGTTCTGGCTCTCCTTGTCCAGGTCGGCGTAGAAGTCGAAGAGCTTGGTCTTGATCAGGTCCTTCGGCGCGTTGCGCATCAACTCGTTGGCGCTGGCCAGTGCCGTGTCCTGCACGCGATCGCCGGAGCCCTTCGTGGAGGCGAGCGACTTGGTCAGCTCGGCGAACTTGGCGGACCCGGACTTCGACAGCACGGCCCGCAGGAACTCCTTCGCCGCCGCCTTGTTCGGGGCCTTGCTCGGCACCACGAGGCCCTCGCCGGCGCCGGCGAAGACGTCCTTGGGCGCCTTGTCCGTGGCCCCCAGGCCCCAGTAGTCCGACAGCTTCATCTCGAAGCCCGGCGGGATCGTCGCCGCCATCTCGTTCTTCAGCCAGGTGCCGACCTGGATGAACGCCGCCTTGCCGTCGAGCCATGCCTGCTGGGACTGGGTGTGGTTGAGGTTGCCCGGCAGCAGCAGCTTGTCCTTGACCAGCTTCTCCCACGCCTGGAGGGCGGGCAGCACCCCGTCGGCCCTCCAGGCGTTCTCCTTCAGGTTGTCGATGTCGACGACCGCCTGCCTGCCGGCGGACTTCCAGATCGTCGCCATCAGCGCCCAGCGCGGGTAGTAGCCGTGCACGGCGTCGTGCACGTACGGGGCGACGCCCTTGGCCTTGATCTTCGGCGCGAGGGCGAAGAACTCGTCGAACGTCGTCGGCGGCTGCCAGCCCTCCTTGGCGAACAGCGCGCCGTCGTACCAGTTGCCCCAGACGGTGAAGGCCACGTTGACGACGTAGAACTTGCCCTGGAAGGTGCCGTCCTCCACCGTGCCGGGCAGCAGCGAGTCGGCGACGGGGCCCTCGCTGTCCCAGGCCGGGGCGGTGAGCAGGTCGTCCAGGGGCTCGATCGCGCCCTCGTTGACCAGGGTGCTGATGTCCATCATGTCGGCGCCCGAGTTCATGACGAGGTCGCTCGGCTGCGTCGCCATCTTCGGCTGCTCTTCGGTCTTGATCTTCTGGGTGGAGCTCATGTTGACCGTCACGCCCGCGTGCTTGGCGTTGAAGACGGCCTTGTCCTCCTTGGCCCACTGGTCGCCGAGGCCGCCGTTGAAGATCACGACCTTGACGGCGCCGCCGTCCTGCACGCCGAACGGGTTGTCCTTGCTCTTGGCCGCGCCGGTGTCGTCGGACCGGCTCGGCTCACTGCCGGCGCAGGCGCTGAGCAGGCCCACGGCGGGGGTGACGAGCAGGCCCGCCGCGGCGGCGCGACGCAGCAGGGTCCGGCGGCTCAGATCGGCCGGGTGCTCGGGGGTAACCGACATCGATGTCTCTCCTTGATGTGTCGAGTCAGGCGGTACGCCGGAGACGTCCGGCGTACCGCGACTCGAGGGCGAGGTGGTGCTCGTCCGCACCGGGGACGTTGGCGGAGAGGTAGATAGGGGGTACCTCCCCGGCCTGGTGGAACCGTCGTACGACCTCCGGGGTCACCAACCTGATCATGCGGTGGCCCCCTTCGTGGCCTTGTGCCCGTCGACTGCCTTGGCGGTGCGCCGGAAGGCCGCGTGGGCACGGTCGTGGGTGCGCTGCGCGACGGCGATGTAGAGCAGGTCGAGCACGACGAGCTGCGGGTGCCGGGCGGACAGCGCATCGGGGCGGAAGGTCGTCGCCTGGCTGGCGGTGAGCAGCACGAGGTCGGCCAGTTCCGCCAGCGGTGAGCGGGGGAAGCCGGTGAGGGCGACCGTGGTGGCGCCCCGGCTGCCGGCCTCGGCGAGCATCTCGATGGTTTCCCGGGTCTGCCCGGTGTGCGAGATGCCCAGCGCCACGTCACCGGGGCCGAGCAGCGCGGCGCTGGCCAGCCCCTCGTGCACGTCGCTCCAGGCCCACGCGGCCACCCCGATGCGGTGCAGGCTGAACTGCATCTCCTCGCCGACGAGGGCGCTGCCGGAGGCGCCGAAGATGTTGACCCGGCCGGCCCCGGCGATGGCCACCGCCGCCCGTTCCACCTCGGCGAGGTCGAGCAGCGTGGCGGTGTCGTGCATGGCCCGCGTGTCGGCGGCCATGATCTGGCCGAGCACCCGTTCCAGGGGGTCGCCGGGCTGGATCTCCCGGCCGATGTCGACGGTCCAGCCGGCGGAGCGGGCCCGGCCGGTCTCGGCGGCGATGCCGAGGCGCAGGTCGGCGTACCCCTCGAAGCCCATCGCCCGGCAGAACCGGGTGATGGTGGCCGGGGAGGTGCCGCTGCGCTCGGCCAGCTCGACGATGGTCGCCCGCGCGGCGGCCTCCGGCTCGCTGAGCACATGCTCGGCGACGCGGCGCAGCGCGCCGGTCAGCTTCCCCGCGCCGGCCCGGACCCGGGCGAGCACGCCGTCGGTGGGCAGCGCGCCCCGCCGGTCGGCCGGGTCGGCGTCGACCACGGCGGCCCCCCGGGGGGTGTCGACCTCGTGATCCACCACGCGACGCCTTTCGGAAAAGAATGTTAACTGTTAGTGGTAAAAGTTCTTACTGAAGGGCCCTCCGTGTCAAGACCGTGGTCGAAGTTTTCAAACTGTTACCTGGCGTACGGCCGCCGACCCGGCCGGGGATCTTGCTCCCCTCGGCGGGGCCCACCAGCATTGATTCGCTCACACCGCCAACCCGGGAGGACCCACCGGATGTGCGACACCATCGTGGTCGGCCTCGACGTCGGGGGCACGTCCACCCGGGCGCTCGCCGTGACGCTGGCCGGGGAACGCCTCGGCACCGGCCGGGCCGGCGGGGGCAACCCGACCAGCCACGGGGCCGAACGGGCCGCCGGGGAACTCCTGGCCGCCCTGCGCGCCGCGCTGTCCGACGTGGACCCGGCCCGGGTGCGGGCCGGCACGATCGGGCTCGCCGGGGCGGGACGGCTGCTCGCCGACCCTGCGGGGCGGGCGGCATTCGACGGGGCGTGGCGCGACGCCGGCCTGCGCTGCCCGTACGCGGTGCACGGCGACGCCCTCGTGGCGTACGCCTCCGGCACGCCCAGCGCCCACGGCACGGTGCTGATCGCCGGCACCGGCGCGATCGCCGCGCAGGTCCGCGACCTGCGGCTGGACCGGGTCGCCGACGGCCACGGCTGGCTGCTCGGCGACGCCGGCTCGGGGTTCTGGCTGGGCCGGGAGGCGGTCCGCCGGCTCCTGGCCGGCCTGGACGTGGGGCACGACCCGGGGCCGCTGGGCCGCCGGGTGCTCGCCGCGCTGCTCGGCGTCGACCGGGTCGCCGACCGGCCCCGGGACACCGTGGACGCGGTGGTCCAGGTCGTCACCCGCCGGCCGCCGGTCGAGCTGTCCCGGCTCGCGCCGCTGGTGGTGGCCGCCGCCGTCGAGGCGGAGCCGGTCGCGGCGGGACTGATCGGGGAAGCCGCCGGTCACCTGGCCGCCAGCGTCGCGCGGATCCGGCCGGCCAGCGCGGTGGACCCCGTGGTCCTCGGCGGTGGCCTGCTCACCGGCGACACCCCGCTGGCCGCCGCCGTCCGAGCGGAGCTGACCCGCCGGTGGCCGGGCGCGCCGCTGCGCGCGGCCGGCGACGGGGCCGCCGCCGCGGCCTGGCTCGCCGCCCGCGACCTGCCCGAGGTCACCGATCCGGCCGCCCTGCACCCGCTGCTGGTGCCGGCGACCTCCTGACGGCGCTTCGCAGGCGACCCGCCGCACCGCGTCGGGGCGTTCGTCGCCCGATGCCCCGCCGGAAGCCCCGGCCTGGCATAGCCTGATCCCATGCGCCGCCTGCGGCAACTCGCCGAGCGTACGCCGGCCCGGCGGGAGCGCTACGTCGACCTGCTGCGGGCGGTCGCCATCGGCATGGTCGTCGCCGGGCACTGGGGCGTCACCGTCATCAGCCGGGACGCCGCCGGCCGGCCCACCGGCCACTCCGCGCTCGGCGACCTGCCGTGGGCGTACCCGCTGACCTGGGTGGCCCAGGTGCTGCCGGTGTTCTTCCTCGTCGGCGGGTTCGCCAATGCCGCCTCACTGACGGCGAGCCGGGCCCGGGGCGGCGACGCCACCGGCTGGCTGCTCGACCGCAGCGCCCGGCTGGTGCCGCCGACCACCGTCATGCTGCTGGTACTGGCGGCCGGCGCGGGCGGGGCGTACCTGTGGGGCGCCGGGGAGGCCCGGATCCGCACGGTGGTCTGGTTCGCCACCATCCCGCTGTGGTTCCTCGTGCCCTACCTGGCCGTCGTCGTCCTCACCCCACCGGCGCACGCGCTGCACCGCCGCTTCGGGCTCGCCGTGCCGGTGGCCCTGGCGGGCCTGGTCGCCCTCGGCGACCTGGGGCGGCTGACCGGGCCCGGAGTCCTCGCCTGGGGCAGCTACCTGGCCGGCTGGCTCGCCGTGCACCAGCTCGGCTTCGCCTGGTACGACGCCCACGCCGCCGCCGGTGCCCAAAACGCCCCGCCGGGCGGGCGGCCCGCAGCGAGCCCGAACGGCCCCCGGCACCCGCTGCCGACGTCCCGTCCGGCGGCGGTCGCGCTGCTGGCCGGCGGGCTCGGCGCGCTGCTGCTGCTCACCGGCGTGGGGCCGTACCCGGTGGCCATGCTGCACGTGCCCGGCCAGCGGCTGGACAATGCCAGCCCACCGAGCCTGGCACTGCTCGCCCTGGCCACCGCCCAGCTCGGGCTCGTCCTGCTGCTGCGCGACCGCGCCGAGCGGTGGCTGCGCCGGCCCGGGCCGTGGCAGGTGGTCATCGCGGTGAACTCGGTGGTGCTGACCCTCTTCCTCTGGCATCTCACGGCCGCCCTGCTGCTGGTCGGCCTGCTGGACGCGGTCGACCTGCTGCCCACCCCGGCGGTGGCCACCGCCGGGTGGCTGGCCTGGCGGGTGCCCTGGCTGCTGCTGCTCGCCGTGGTGCTGGCCGGGCTCGTCGCCGTCTTCGGCCCGGTCGAGGCGCGGTCCGGCCGGCGGCGGCGCGCCGGGGAGGAGGCACGCCGCCGGGCCGGGGACGGCGGTCGCCGCCGGGCCCGGACCACGCTGGTGGTCGCCGGGTACGCCGCCGTGGTCGCGGGGCTGCTGGTCAACACCGTCACCCCGAAGGCCGCGCCCGAACCGCTGGGGCTGCCCGCCCCGACGCTGGTGGCGTACCTGGCCGGGGCGGGGCTGCTGCGGGTGCTCAGGTCTGGGTGGGGAAGCCGAGATCGACCCCGCGGTGGCGGGGGTCGGGCCACCGACTGGTGACCACCTTGCCCCGGGTGAAGAACGCGACCCCGTCGGCGCCGTGGGCGTGCAGGTCACCGAAGAGGGACGCCTTCCAGCCACCGAACGAGTAGTACGCCATCGGCACCGGGATCGGCACGTTGATGCCGACCATGCCGACCTCCACCTCGTGCTGGTAGCGCCGGGCCGCGCCCCCGTCGTTGGTGAAGATCGCCGTGCCGTTGCCGTACGGGTTGGCGTTGACCAGGTCCACCGCCTCGTCGTACGAGCCGACCCGCAGCACGCCGAGCACCGGCCCGAAGATCTCGTCGGTGTAGATCGACATGTCCGGGGTGACCCGATCGAACAGGGTCGGGCCGAACCAGAAGCCGTCCGGCTCACCGTCCGGTGCGACGTCGCGCCCGTCGACCACGGGGACGGCCCCGGCGGCCACCCCGGCCTCGACGTACCCGCGTACCCGCTCGGCGTGCGCGGCGGTCACCAGGGGACCCATGTCGCAGCCGCGCCGGCCGTCGCCGGTGCGCAACCGGGCCATCCGCTCGGCGATCCGGGCGACCAGGGCATCGGCGACCGGCTCCACCGCGACCAGTGCCGAGATCGCCATGCACCGCTCCCCCGCCGAGCCGAAGCCGGCGTTGACCGCCGCGTCGGCGGCCAGGTCGAGGTCGGCGTCGGGGAGCACCACCATGTGGTTCTTCGCCCCGCCGAGAGCCTGCACCCGCTTGCCGGCGGCGGTGCCGCGCCGGTGCACGTGCCGGGCGACCGGGGTGGAGCCGACGAACGACACCGCCTTCACCCCGGGGTGGTCGAGCAACGCGTCGACCGCCTCGGCGTCGCCGTTGACCACGTTGAGCACCCCGTCGGGCAGGCCGGCCTCGGCGAACCACTCGGCCAGCAGCAGCGCCGCGCTCGGGTCCTTCTCGCTGGGCTTGAGCACCACCGCATTGCCGCAGGCCACCGCGACCGGGACGAACCACAGCGGCACCATCACCGGGAAGTTGAACGGAGAGATCACCGCGACCACCCCGAGCGGCTGGCGCAGGCTGTACGAGTCGACCTCGCCTGAGACGTTCTCGCTGAACCCGCCGCGCAGCGCCGAGGAGATGCCGCAGGCGTACTCAATGACCTCCAGGCCGCGCTGCACCTCGCCAGCGGCGTCGGCGAGCACCTTGCCGTGTTCCGCGGTGATCACCTCGGCGAGCCGGTCCCGGCGGGCGAAGACCAGCTCGCGGAAGGCGAACAGCACGGCCGTCCGCTTCGCCAGGGAGGCGTCGCGCCAGACCCGCGCGGCGCGCCCGGCGGCCTCGACCGCGACCGCCACGTCCGCGGCGTTCGCCAGCGCCACCTGTCCGGTACGCCGGCCGGTGGCCGGGTCGAACACGTCCCCGCGCCGCCCGGACGTGCCGTCGACCCGCTTGCCGTCGACGAAGTGCCCGATCGGGTTCACGGCGCTCGACTCGGACATCAGGCCGCCACCTCGCCACCGACGCAGGAGCCGATGGCGTCGACCAGGATGGCCAGCCCCTCGCGGGCCTCGTCCTCGGTGAGGGTCAGCGGCGGGCCCATCCGCAGCACGTTGCCGTACAGGCCGCCCTTGCCGACCAGCAGGCCGCCGGCCCGGCACGCCTCGAAGACCCGGGTGGTCAGGGCCGGGTCGGGCTCGACGGTGCCCGGGTGGACGAACTCGACGCCGAGCATCAGCCCCTTGCCGCGTACCTCGGCGACGGGGTCGAGGCCGCCCACGGCGGCCCGTAGCCCGTCGGCGAGGATCGCGCCGACGCGGGCCGCGTTGGCCTGGAGGTCGTGGTCGATCAGGTAGTCCAGGACGGCGTTGCCGGCGGCGGTGGCGATTGGGTTGCCGCCGAAGGTGGAGAAGCTGATCGCCGGCACCGACTCCATGATCTCGGCCCGGCCGACCACCCCGGCCAGGGCGAAGCCGTTGCCGATGCCCTTGGCGAAGGTGAGCAGGTCCGGGGTGACGCCGTGCGCCTGGTACCCCCAGAAGTGCTCGCCGGTGCGCCCCCAGCCGGTCTGCACCTCGTCGGAGATCAACAGGATTCCGTGCTCGTCGAGCACCTTCCGCCAGGCGGCGAGGAGGCCGTCGGGTCCGTGCACGAAACCGCCGACGCCCTGGATCGGCTCGGCGATCAGGCAGGCGACGTCGCCGGCGGTCTGGGTGGCGAGGACCTCGCGCAGGTCCTCCACCGCCGCGTCGACCCGGTCGGCGGCATCGAGGCGGGACAGCAGGCCGCGCAGCCGCTCGCCGGAGTGCAGCCAGGCCACCTGGAGCGGGTTGAGGGCGCTGGCCGACCAGCTTCGGTTGCCGGTGACGCCCATCGCCGCGTACGTGCGCCCGTGGTAGCTGTTGCGCACGGCGAGGATCTGGTGCGAGCGGCGGTGGTTCGTGGCGGCCAGCAGGGCGGCCTCGTTGGCCTCGGTGCCGGAGTTGGTGAAGAAGACCCGGGCGTCGGGGATGCCGGAGTGCCGCACGATCTTCTCGGCCAGCTCGACCTGCTGGCGGATCAGGTAGAGCGTCGAGGTGTGCACGAGGCCCGTGGCGAGCTGCCGCTGCACCGCCTCGCGGATCTCCGGGATGTCGTAGCCGATCATGTTGGTCAGCACGCCGCCGAAGAAGTCCAGGTAGGTGCGGCCCCGCGCGTCGGTGACCCGGCGGCCGGAGCCGGAGACCAGCTCGATCGGCTCGGCGTAGTAGAGCGGCATCCAGGACGGCAGCACTGCCCGGTGCCGGGCCAGCAGGTCGTCGGTCATTCGTCGCACCCTCCAACGCGTCGGCGGTCACCGCACGGTCCCACCCGCAGGCGGCGGGGACAACTGCCACTGTGTAGCGCAGCGGTGGTTCTCGGCTGACAGCACGTCAACCGGTCCGCTGCGGTTTCCGGGGCCTCCGGCGCGTCCGACGCGCGTTTCCCCTGGCTGTGGACCCCGGAGGCGACTCGATCCGCACGGTACGATCCGGGGCGTGCGGATCATCCGGGACGTGGCGCTGCCGGGCGGCGAGGCGGGCAGCACCCCGGCGCGGATCGTCGACGGCGTGCGGTCCTGGGTCACCTCGCCGCCGCTGCGGGACCTGGTCGCGCGGTTCGGCGGCGACCGGCCGCCGGACGACCTGGCCGCTGCGCTGGCCTGGCTGGACGACTTCTCCGCCCGGCACTGGGACTTCCGGGGCGGCCGGGAACGCCCCGAGGCCGCCGAGCCCGCGTTCGACCCCCGCACGGCGGGGCTGGTGCTCGCCGCGGCGTCCGCGCTCGGCCTGGTCCAACCGGTCCCGCCGGCCCGCCCGGCGTACGCGCACCTGGTCGTCCTCGGCGGGCTCGCGCACGCCTGCCTGCGCCGGGTCGCGTACGCCGCGCGCCTGCTGGACTCGGGCAGGGCGGTGGCCGGCGAGGTGGCCGTGCTGGGCAGCTTCCGGCCGCTGTCGGGGGCGGAGCGGCGGGCGCTGGCTGGCGCGGGCGTGGCGGGCGGCGACACCGAGGTGGACGCCCTCGACGCGGCGGTCCGGCTGACGTTCGGATTGGCCGAACCGGCCGAGGAGGACGGCGTGGACGCCGGGGACCCGCACCGGTCCTGGTCCTCGCGCACCTGGCGGCCGGCGGGGCTGCCCCCGGTGCGGGTGCTCGCCGCCCCGTCCAGCGAGCCCGGGCGGCGGCGCGCGCACACGGCCGACACCCAGCGGTTCTGGGCCGAGCGCGTCCGGCTGCGCGTCGGCGACCCGGTGCTGATGGTCACCGCGCCGATCTACGTGCCGTTCCAGCACTGCGACGCGCTGCGCACGCTCGCCGTGCCGTACGGGTGTGGGATCGAGACCGTCGGCGTCGACCCGGCCCTGCCCGACCTGACGTGGCTGCCCGAGCCGGCCCTGACGCCCGGGCGCTACCTCCAGGAGATCCGCTCGGCGATCCGGTCGATGCGCGCGCTGTACGCCGCCGTCGCCGCCGGGTGAGCCACCGCGCCGCCGCCGGCAGAAACCGCCGCCCAGTGAGCTGAGCGGCGGGCCCCCAGGCCGGGTGGCGGCCCGGGTCGGCGCCCGACGGGGAGATCGGGCGCCGACCCGGGCCGTCGCAGGTCAGTTCACGTAGACGGTCGCGCCGCCCTGGGTGATGTCCCGGACCGGGGCGTACGTCGCGCTGAAGTACGCGGAGGAGAAGCAGGTGCCCGGGCCGGCGGACTTGGTGAACGGCTGGTTGACGAAGGTGATCGAGGTGGTGGCGTTGGACGCCGTTCCCCGCACGACGTTGCCGTTGGCCTTGTAGACGCAGGTGACGTTGCCGATCAGGGTGCGCAGCGAGACGGTGCTCTGGATCGGCCCGGTGAGGGTGACCGCGCCGGCACTGGTCACGGAGACCGAGTACGGCAGGACGTCGACCGTCACGCTGTTCACGCCGAGGGTGCCGGCCACGTTGCTGGTGCAGCTGGTGAAGGTCTGCCCGGTGAGGCTCTCGGTGGCGGTGCCCGGCGCGGCCGGGTTGGTCAACGCCATGGCCGTGAAGGTGGACGCGGCGCACTTGACGCCGGTCGTGCCGGTGGCCGACGAGTAGAAGTTGGCGGTGGTCCCGGTCCGGAGGCTGGCCTGGAGGGTGTCGGAGACGGCGACGGCGGTCCCGCCCGCGCTGCCGGTGGTGAGCACCGTGTTGGCGAGGGCGGCCGGATCGGCGGAGGCGGGGGCCGCCGCCACGAGGGAACCGAGCAGCGCGACGGCGGCGAGGCCGACGGCGGCGCGTCCGTACCTGGGCATGGTGGGTCCTTTCGACGGGTGGTGGTGCGACGGCGGCGGCCGGACCGGCGGGTCACCGCGCCCGGCGGACCGGGCGCGGCCGGGCGGCCGCGAAGGGGCGGCCACGGCGGGAGACCGTGACCATGGGCCCGCCGCCGGGAGACGGTCGGCGACGGAGGCGGACCCCGCCAGGGCGACGGCGGGGCGGGTTGCGGGTCGGTGACCGGTGACCCGGCGGGTCGACCCTGGTGTCCGGCCGGTCAGCGGCCGGTGCCGGCTGGGGCACTGCGGCGTGGCCGCGTCACCCGCACCTTTCCGGCCTTGGGAGCGCGCCGGCGGTCGGCGATAATGACGACCATCGAGCCCTCCTTCGGCGCTGCTCGGTGCGACCATCCGGCGAAGATGACCATCAGCGACACGATGGAAACCCAACGTGGTGAAGTTATAAACCCCGGAGGGTCGCAAAGTCAATCGTTGATACATGGAGGTCGATGTCGATGTCGCTGGCACCCCACCCGGAGGCCGGGGCCACTCCCCTACCAGGGGCCCGACCCGGGCGCGATCCCGAGCGGGCGATCAAACGCGGGCCACGCCGCCTGTCGGCCGAGGTGGTCGCGGCGACCCAGCGCGACCGGCTCTTCGACGGGCTCGTCCACGAGGTGGCAGCCAAGGGCTACGACAACGCCCGGGTCACCGACATCTGCCGCGCGGCGGGGGTGACCCGCCCCGCCTTCTACGCCCTCTTCGCCGGCAAGGAGGACGCCCTCCTGGCCACCTACCGACACGGCACGGCCGTCCTGCTGCGCCTGATGGACGACGCCTACGCCGACGCCGGTCCGGACTGGACCGACGCCGCCCGGGCCGCCCTGCGGACACTGCTGGAGGTGCTGGCGAGCGTGCCCGCGTTCGCCCGGATGGCGCTCGTGGAGATCGACGCGGCCGGCCCGGCCGCCCGCGACGAACGGGACCTGCTGCTGTCGCGGTTCCACCGCTTCTTCCACCC
>NZ_SMKJ01000222.1:0-12425 GCF_004348615.1 Micromonospora sp. KC207 | reverse complement strand
GCACCACCGCCGACTCGTGCGCGACTACGAAGCCCGACCCGACAACTCCGCCAGCATGATCACCATCGCCATGATCGACAACCTCGCCAAACGGCTCACCACCGAAACCACCCCAACCTGGCGATACAACTAAACCCACATAGCTGACAAAATACGTGAATCAGACGTCCTCTTAGTGCGTGGGCTCCAGCGCAGCAGGCTGGGCAAGGTGCTCGTGATCGGGGCCTGCGGGCTTGGATGTTCCGGGGAATCGCTGCAGTGAGCGTGGCAGTGCCCAGGTGCGGGCTCCCAGCAGCGTCATGGCGGCGGGGAGGAGAACCCCGCGCACGATGGTGGCGTCGATGATGACGGCGACAGCCATGCCGACGCCGAGCATCTTGTACTCGATGGCGCTGAGGGTGATGAAGACGGTGAAGACGGCGGTCATGATGACTGCGGCGCTGGTGACGACGCCTGCGCTGCTGGCGATGCCACCGATGATCGCGTCGCGAGGGTTGGCGGTTGCGGTCCAGCGTTCGCGGATGCGGCTGAGGATGAAGATGTGGTAGTCCATGCTCAGGCCGAACAGCATCACGAACATGAACAACGGCAGCCAGCCGACCACCCCGCCGTAGGAGGTGAAACCGAGTACGGAGGTGAGGTGTCCGTCCTGGAACACCCAGGTCAGTACGCCGTAGGCGGCGCCGATTGACAGTAGGTTCAGCGCGATCGACACGACCGGGACGGCCAGGGACCGGAAGGCGATCACGAGCAGGAGGAACGCCAGGACGAGCACGAAGGCGAACACGAGCGGGGTCCGGTTGTTCAATACGGTCGCGAAATCGTAAGCGACAGCCGTTCGGCCGGTGACCGCGTACTCGATTCCCCCGACCTTGCCGAGGGTAGCGGGCAGGACATCCTCTCGCAGAGTGCGCAGGGCCTGGTTGGAGGTGGTATCAGTTCCCGACCCGGCCAGCGGGATCCGCATGACGAGTGCGCGGTCCACCTTGACCACTGCGAGGGGTTCGGCGAGCACGCCGCCGCTGCCGGTGATCTGCCGGCGCAGGTCGTCGATCGCGGTTCGCACCGTGGGGCTGTCAACGCCATCGCCGCTGGTGTTCCAGACCACGACCCGCGCCGGGCTGGCCGCGCCCGGGAACGCCTGCTGCATCCGGATGGCTGCGTCAACGGTGGCAACACTGCGCGGCAGGCTGTCGGTGACGGCGGCGTCCTGCAGCCGCATGCCGAACGCGGGCAGCGCCACCATGACCAGGGCCATCGCCGCCACGCCACCCCACAGCAACGGACGTCGGACGACGGCGTGCGCGACCGCGGACCACAGACGGGACTCGACTGCTGCGGTCCGGCGCCGGCTCAGCCACGGGATGCGGCCACTGTCGACCCGGCTACCGAGCAGGGCCAGCAGCGCCGGCAGCACGGTCACCGACCCGGTCATCGCCAGACCCACCACCAACACGGCGCCAACCGTCAGGCCCCGGAAGTTGTCCAGCCCGGTGAACAGCAGACCAGCCAGGCACAGCATCACGGTCAGGCCGGAGACCACCACGGCGTGCCCGGAGGTGCGGGCCGTGATCTGCAGCGCCTGGACGATGTCGCGTCCGGCGGCGCGTTCCTCCCGGGCCCGACGCAGATAGAACAGGGAGTAGTCGATGCCCACCGCCACGCCGATGAGCAGCACCATCGACGAGGTGGCGCTGTTGATCGGCACCCAGTGGGCAACGACCTGGAGCAGCCCGAACGTGCCCGCCACGGTAGTGAGCGCGAGTAGCAGCGGGATCCCGGCGGCGACCAGGGACCCGAATACCACCAGGAGAATCACCACGGTCAGCGGCAGCGAGATGAGCTCGGAGCGTTTGAAGTCGTCCTGGATTCCCTGGTCCACCGCGACCGTCAGGCTCCGGTCGCCCGCCTGCGCCATCCTGGCCTGCGGATGGCGGTCTGCCACCGCCTCAACCGCCCGGACGGCGGTGTCGTAGTTGGGTTTCACCTCGTCGAGGACGCCGGCGACCTGGAAGGTGACCAGGCCGGACTGGCCGTCCTTTGAGATCAGCGACTGCCCGCCGGGCTCCAGGGGCGAGCGGACGTCGGTGACCGCGCCGGTGCGCCGCAGCGAATCGGCGAGGTCCTCTACCGCCGTACGCAGTTGCGGATCGTCGCTCACCCGCTGGCCGCGGGGCTCACGGGCCTGGATCAGCACGCTCTCCAAGGCCGGCACGTAGCCGTCCTGTTGCCGCAGCACCGACTGTGCCCGACCGGACTCGCCTGGATCGGTGGAGCGTGCCTGCTCGCCCGGCAGCAGCGCGCTGGATAGCACTGCCACCGCCACCAGCGTGAACCAGCCGGCGATCGCCAATACACGGTGCCGCACCGACCAGCCGGCGACCCGCTCGATCACTGTCCCCCTGGCCCGGCTACCTAGATTGCTGAGGGGTCGTGACCCCGGTGGCCAGGTGGCGTCACCTCGGTGACCACCAGGCGATTTGCCTTTGCGCAGCATGAAATGCTGTCCTTTCACGAAGGAGCATGACGATCAGAACTCGCCCCGCGGGCGAGGTGGTGCTTCTTCTTCACCTGGGCCGTCGAGTTCCCGCTCGACGGCCCAGGGCCCGCTTGGGACCTACTCGACCTGCTTGAGGATCCGCTCGATCGATGCCAGCCGGGTCTGTACCTGCCCGACCTGCTCGTCGAGGACTGCCAGCCGGCGTTCAGTGGCCTCCTGGGTCTGCACGGCGGCCTCAGCGAGCTGGCGGTACTCCGCCTCGCGGGCCAGGGCCGCTTTCGCCCGCCAGGTCGAAGCCAACTGCACGATGGTCACCGAGATCACCGTGATGATCAGGGTGAACAGGCCGATGGCGCCGACGACTTCGGTCCAATCCTGTCCGCTCATGAACGCGACTCCTCCTCACCGTCTCGCCCCACCGCATCCGGGACGGTCAGCGTCTGTGCCGCGACCGCGATCACCTCTGGCGTGAGCGTGAACACGAACTGGTTTACCTCGTAGAACTTCATCGCTTTCCCGTCCTCGGACAGCTCCAGGTGCGCCGACACCAGACCAGCCGTCTCCAACTTCCGTAGATGGACCTGCAGCAGCGCCCTGCTGATGCCCAACTCGCGCGCCAGCCGGCTCACGTAGTTGCGCTCACGCACCAGCGCCGCGACGACCCGCAGCCGGTGCGGGCTGGCCAACGTGGCCAGCACCTGCACCAACTCGTCCCCGGTCGGAGCAGCCCTGCTCATAACCGAACCCTGCACATGCCAACAGAAGTTAGCACGTGCTGATCGTGGCTCGTAGTCCGAGCCTCGGGTGACCACCGCGGACCGGCGCGAGTTGTCCGGCGCGTTCAAAAGGACGAACGTTCGATGCTGCCTCGCCGCCGCGGCCAGCCCTCATGAAACGGGCATCAGGGGCGTTGGCCCGTTGCGCTCGCGCAGTCGGCTGACTTGCCTTCGCAGCGCGTCGCTTTCGACGGTGAGCACGTTGAGTGCGCGGGCCAGTGCGTCGGCGGCTCGCTTGTACTCGTCCCGCTCAGTACGCATGTTGTCGAGCCTGCGGCCCAGTTCGGCGTTCTGCTCGTGCAATGCCGTTTGGTTGGCGGCGAGGCCGTTGTGGGCCTTCACCCGGGCGTAGAAGCGGTCGCGTAGGTCGGTGTGCTTGTGGGTGAGAACGTGTCGTTTGACGCCCGCCTCGATGGCCAGGCAGACAACGGTGAGCTTGCCGTCAGAGCGCAGTGGTAGGCCGTCGAGGAGCCGGTTCATCGCTGCCTCGATCTCGGCGCGCTCATCCTTGCGCATCTGCTGGTCCCTTGGTGGTGCGGCTGCGGATGTGACGGTCGGCGATCTGTTCCAGCGCGGCGAGGCGTTGGGCGAGTCGGTCGCGGATCGGCTCGGGGGTGAGCGGGTTGGCGATCTCCGCCCGGAGCTGGTTGGTCTGGGTAGTCAGGTCGGTGATGTGCTGTCGGTGCGGGCGGTGTTGGCGCATGCCGGGTTGCATCGGTCCAGGCGAGGCTGCTCGCCGCCGTGCCCGGCGTGGTCGGGATGACACAGGGCCTTGGCGGGGTCGTAGGCGCAGGTCAAGAACGCCTGCGGGTTGTCGTGGACTTGCAGCCGCGGGTCGTTGAGCAGGGCACGGACCTGTCGCGGTGACAGGAACATGCCGTCGAACCGGGTGGCCGCGTCGCGGGCTGCGTCGAGCAGCCGCTGGGCGGCAGGGCCGGAGATGCCTTCACCGTGGTCGATCCGGTCGCCGATGCGGTGGAGGTAGTCGGCCATGGCGCGGGCGGTTTCGAGGTCCAGGACGCGGCGTAGTCCGTGGCGGGCGCGTCCGCTGTAGCCCTCGCTTGCTGTGGTGCGCAGGTGCGCGTATTGGATGGCCTGACGTACGGGCCACCGTGGCAGAGAAGCTGCGACTGTCGCTACCTCATCCACCACCACCTGCGGCGCACCACCTACAACGAACCCGACTGCGCCTGCACCATCACCTGCGCCACCCAACCCCTCACCCTGCTTGCCGACCGCTGGGACTGCGCGCGTTTCCTCGACCCCGCCGGCGGCCTCTGGCACGTACCCGCCATGGCCCACGGCACCTGGGACTGGAGCAACGCCGCAGAAACCGACACCCGCTCCGATTTCCACGACGTCGGCCGGCTCATCGAGCAGCTGCTCCGCCACGCCGACCAGGTGCTCGCCGCACCTCTCCCCTGAACCCACCACCACTCACCGTGGGCCGCCCGTTCGGGCGGCCCACGGCCCTTTCCGCGTTTCACGACCCGAAGAGACAGCGGTGTACCGCACCTACCTCAGCGGCTACTGATCGAAATCGCCGGCCTTCTTCGCGACGCCCATACCGCGCTGCTACCGCTCGTCCACCGCCTGCAGCCCGCGTCCGCTGTTCGCCTCGCCGGCCGCACAGATCGGCCTTCTTGCGTCCTTACCGAAGAGCCACCCCATGACCAGGATCCTCATCGGCGTCGTCACCGTCGTCATCGTCGCCTGCCTCGGACTGCCCATGCTTCTGCTGTCGTCCCTCCTCGGCGGCGGCTCCGGCGGCTGTGGCGTCGCCACCGCACCCGCCGCGCGCCCCAGCGGGCACCCACCCCGCAGCGTCAGCTGGGACACCGAACAACTGGAGATCGCCGCGACCATCATCGACATCGGCGTCGCCAAAGGCGTGCCCCGCTGGGGTTGGGTAGTCGCCGTCGCCACCGCCATACAAGAGTCCGGCTTGCGCAACCTGCCCCACCTCGGCAACCGCAACGACCACGACTCCATCGGGGTGTTCCAGCAACGCCCGAGCCAGGGCTGGGGCACCGTCACGCAACTCTCCGAGCCCGGCTACCAGGCGGGCAAGTTCTTCGACAAGCTCCTGAACGTGCCCGGCTGGGAGTCGATGCCACTCACCCAGGCCGCACAGGCGGTACAAGTCTCGGCATACCCCGACGCGTACGCAAAGTGGACCGACGACGCGACAAGCCTGGTGGAACAGCTGACCAGCACCCTCACCGACTGCCCCGCTGACGCGGTCGCCACCCTCCCGGACGGGCTCGCACTCCCCGCCGACACCCCACCCGCCGTCGCCACCGCAATCTTCTGGGCCATCGGCCAGCTCGGCACCCCGTTCCACTTCGGCGGATCCTGCACCGACCCGCACTCCGGAGACCCCGCCAAGCAGTGCGACTGCTCGTCCCTGATGCAGGCTGCCTACCAGGAAGCCGACATCCCGATCCCCCGCACCACGACCGACCAGGCCCACGCTGGGAAACCCGTAAGCAACCCGGCGCTTCTACTACCTGGCGACCTGATCTTCATCCCCGGCAGCCAAGGCAGCATCGACAACCCACGCCACGTCGGCATGTACCTCGGCGAAGAACTCATCATCCACGCCCCGAAGACCGGCGACATCGTGAAGATCACCAGGCTGAGCAATTGGCTGCACAAGATCGCCGCCATCCGCCGGCTCAGCGAGCCGTAGACCACTGGAAGCGGTCACGTCAACGCGGCGAATCCGCTGGAAGCCCCGTCTCATCCTGCGGTCGAGACCAGGTAGGGGCAATCCGCGACAAAGCGGTTCAGACATCGTCCGCATGACCTCGCCAGCAGTAGCAGCAAGATCGCGTTGTCAGCGGCAGATCCGGATGCCGCGAGAGCCCGAGACTGCGGGTAGCGGGTGCTACCGGCAGAGCCAGAATCCGTACCTGTCGTAGCGGATCACGTCTCCATCCGGCTGCCGGAATGGTGGGTCAGCGCATGTGTTCGGGGCGTACGCCGATGCCGGCCAGCCGGGCGGGGAGGGCTTGCAGTGCCGGGAACCGCTGCAGCAGGCGGATCGGTGCCGGGGCGTCGATCCGGCCGGTGGCGTGCAGCAGCGGGTCGACGATGCGCCGCTGCGCGGCGCGCTGGATGTTCTGCGTCACCACCGTCGGGAAGCGCCGGCGCTTCTGCACTGCGGCGAGATCCGCTTCGGTGACCGGCTGCCCGGCGGCGAGCGTCGGGCCCAGCATCCGGGCGGTGGCCGTGGCGTCCTGCACCGCCAGGTTGATGCCGACGCCACCGATCGGGGACATGGCGTGTGCGGCGTCGCCGATGAGCAGCGCGCCGGGCGCGTGCCACCGCTCCAGCCGGTTGACCTTCACCGTCAGCAGCTTGACGTCGTCCCAGGTGGCGAGCTCACCGACCCGGTCAGCGAGGACGGGGTGCCGCCGGGTCACCTGTTCCTGCAGCGCCTCCAGCCCGGCCGCGCGGATCTCGTCGTAGCCGCCCTTGGCGATGACGTATGCGCACTGGTAGTAGTCGCCGCGGTCGATGGCGAGCATCAGTCCGCCGGCGCCGATCCGCATCGCCAGGCCGTCGCCGTCGCCAGCGCGGCGCGAGATTCGGAACCACAGCACGTCCATGGGCGCGCCGTAGTCGACCGGCCGCAGCCCGAGTTCCCGGCGTACCACCGAATCGCGGCCGTCGCAGGCGACGGTGAGCGACGCCTCGATCTCCAGTTCGCCCTCCGGGCCAATGGCGCGCACGCCAGTGATGGCACCGGACGCGTCGCGGAGCAGGCCTGTCACGGTGGTGGAGCGAAGCAGCGTGAAGGTGGGGAACTTCGCCGCCTCGGTCGCGAGCATTTCCAGGAAGTCCCACTGGGGAACGAAGTACAGGTAGTTGTGCGGCGTCGGCAGGCGCGTGAAGTCGGCGACGGTGTAGGTGCCGTCGTCGAAGGTGGCGCGCAGTGAGCCGGCCTTGCGCCCGGGCAGCGCCGCCATCCGTTCGCCGAGACCGATCTCGTCGAGCATGGCCAGTGTGGAGGGATGGACCGTGTCGCCGCGGAAGTCCCGGAGGAAGTCGGCGTGCTTTTCCAGCACGGTGACCTTCACTCCCTGTCGGGCGAGCAGCAGCCCCAGGACGAGCCCTGCGGGCCCGCCGCCGACGATGCAGACGCTGGTATTCATGGATCCTCCCCTAATCGCAACTCGTGTTGCTTTTCTCAGTCTGGCATGATGAGGTGGCATAACGCAACAGGAAGTGCGTTAAAGGAGGTGTCCGATGTCTACCGGCCAACGACCGGGCGGGCGCAGCGCCCGTGTCCGGGCCGCGGTCTTCACAGCCGCCCGTGCCCTCCTCGTCGACGGGTACACCGGGCTGACCGTCGAACGGGTCGCCCAGGCGGCCGGCGTCAACAAGACGTCGGTCTACCGCCGGTGGACCGACCTGGAAGGCGTCCTCGGCGACCTGCTCAGCGAGTACGCCAGTGAGGTCGTCCCGATCCCGGACACCGGCGACCTCGACACCGACCTCGAAGAACTGGCGCTGCTGATCCGGCGCGGCATGACCGGCGAACCTGGCGAGCTGCTCACCGCCCTGGCCGCGGCCGTGCCCCACAACCCACGCGCCGCGCAGATCGTCCGCAGCTTCTTCGCCGAACGGTTCGGCCTGGCCGAGGCCGTCGTCAACCACGCCGTCGCCCGCGGCGAGCTGCCTCAGGACACCGATGCCCGGGCCGCGATCGAGGTCCTGGGCGCGCCCTTCTTCCTGCGGCTGCTCGTCGTCGACGAACCCATCGACGAGGAGTTCGCCCGACGTACCGCTGCGGCGGTCGCCGCAGCCCTGCGCTCCGGCGTCTTCAATCCGGCGCGAGAACCTCGTCCCGCCACGGGCGCCAATGCAGAGCCTCCCGCCAGCCGTCCCGGCCGGCAGCCCGGTCCTAGTCGGGGATGACCTTGCGGTATGCACGTCGACCACGAAGCGCCCAGTGACGTCCCAAAGCGGGCACGGTCAGACGTTTGGAGCGGCCCGCAGGGCGTGCCACTTTCGACAGAAGCGGATACGCGGAGGCATCTGGACCTTCCTGCGTCACGCACCCCCGGTGGGATCGCCCTCCAACGCAGCCAGGGCCATCGATCTTCGGCGGGCGGGGGGAGATCGCCGGACCGGCACGTGCTGTTGGCCAATGCCGCCTGTCCGACGCAGCGCCCTCTGCGTGGGTCGGTCGCGGTGTCGGTGATGCTCACATGTCAGCGGGATTGCTCCGGAGCTGGTTGGCGAGGGTGGTGGTGGCTTCCTGGGGTTCGGCGTCGAGGTCGGCCAGTGCTCTGGTCAGGGCGCGGAGGAGGATGCGGATGCCGTCGGTGTCGCCGAGGGCGTGGCGGGCGTGCATGGCGCGGGTGTAGAGGGCCTCGTTGTACCGGTCCA
Source organism: Micromonospora sp. KC207 (assembly GCF_004348615.1). Taxonomy (NCBI): domain Bacteria; kingdom Bacillati; phylum Actinomycetota; class Actinomycetes; order Micromonosporales; family Micromonosporaceae; genus Micromonospora; species Micromonospora sp. KC207. The sequence goes on along the minus strand of NZ_SMKJ01000222.1, from coordinate 3,749 downwards.
GCGCGATGGCCTTGTCGAGCAGGTCGGATGCCGCCTGTGGGTCCGTGCCGATGAGGTCGTCGGCGAGTAGCAGGTGGGCCTCGGTCGCCCAGCGGCGCACGGTTTCCCGGTGGGGTGGGAGCCGTTCGTAGTCTTGGCCGTCCGCCAGGGGTGCGGTGTAAAGGTCGCAGGCGGCGGTGAGCAGTTCGCGGCGGCGTGGGCCGGTGGCGATGGTGGCGGTGCGCATAAGGTCGCGCAGGGTCCAGACGTCGACATCGGCGGTGGTGGGGTCGAGCCGGTAGCGTCCGGCGCTCTTGACGATGTACGCGTTCTTCGCGTCGGGGGTGGCGGCGCGGGCGAGGACGTGTCGGAGGTTGCTGACGTTCGTGTGGACGCGTTGGTCGGCTTGGCTGATGCGGGCGTCGGGTTCGAGGTACTCGCCGATCTCGCGGGTGGTGACGCCGTCGGGGTGGCAGGCCAGGAACACGGCCAGCTCGAGGGCCTTGGCGCGCAGCGGTCGGCCGGGGTGGGTGATGTCGTCGATCCGTGGCGGTCCGAGGACCCACAGCCGTGCCCTGCCAGTGGCGTCGCTCTCGGCAGCTGGGGCTATCGGTTCGGGACGGTCGGGAGACGTGATCTCGGTTCGGCTGGCGTGCAGTGGAACCGTCGGGCCTGGGCCGACGGACGACGGAAGTGTGATGGGTTCGCCGGTATGGGCCTCGCGCAGCGTCGTGAGAATCCCGAGGGCGGTCTGGGTATCGAGTACAGGAAGGCGCGGTGCGATCGGCTCGGTCGCCGTCCCGGAGGCGTGTGTGGTGTGGCCGTCTGAGGTGACGTCGATGGTGGTGCCGTGTGTCCATGCGCCGAGCAGCACTGCGGACACGTTCAGGTTGCCGCCGAGGGTTAGCGCGGTCGTGGCCCGGGTGGAGGTGGCGGCGGACGGGGCCGTGGTGATCAACACGACCGGTGGCAGGGGTTCCTCGTCAGGGGTCTGTTGGCGTGGGGTGTCCAGGTCGGTCAGCGTGTGCTCGTCGAGGATACGGCTGTGGTGCAGGAGCTGGGCCTCGACTGCGGTGAGCGCGTCGTCGAGGTTGTCGGTGGTGTGCAGCCGTGGCCATGGTGCGAGGGCGATGGCGTCGGGGCCCAAAAGGGTAGCCAGGGTGGCGGTGTCGATGATGACTTCACCACGGGTATGGGGGTGGTGTGGGTTGCCGGTGGCCAGGGCCGCGACGAGAGCGGCGCGGGCTGCGGCGTGCGCGCCGTCGCCGACGATGCCGATTCCGCCGGTCGGTAGCGATGCGAGTTCGGGTACGAGCGTCGACGGCTCGTTGTCGTCGGCGTCCGGGTTCGGTGGCCCGGAGTGGCGGGCAGCCACGGCGCGGCGGACCTGCACCACGGGCGGCGGGAGTTCGGCAGGTGGATCGGCGTCGGGTTCACCGCTGTAGCGGCGCCGGCGCTGGAGCCAGACCAGTGTGGCGGCGGCACTGATCGCGACAGCGAGCGACCAGGGCAGCCAGTCGCCTCCCGGCAGATGCACTCCGTCCTGGTCGGTTGCGACCGCAGGGCTGTGGGTGTCGGGGTTGGTCGGCGTGACCGGCGACGAGGTGGGGTCGGCAGTCGTGGAGGATGTGGTCGGCATTGAGGCGGACGTACTCGCTGCGGCCGAGGGTGTGGCGCTGGGGACGGCTGCCGGTCCCTCGGTGGTCGGCGGTGCTGTGGTGGGGTCTGGCCTGTCCGGGTCGGCGCTCGGCGATGCCGATGGCGTCGTAGGTCGGGACGGCGTCGCCGGTGGCGGCTTGGGTGGTCTGGCGGGTATGGCGGTGTGTGGTGGGCGGGCGTCGGCGGGCAGGCGCAGTTCCCAGCCGGGGTAGATGAGGTCGCAGTCGCGCAGGGTGCCGCCGACGCCGGGAAAGTGGCGGTGCTTGTTCAGGCTGCAGATTTACGGCCAACGGTTGGCGTCGCCGAGCCAGTCTTTGGCGACCTTGGACAGGGTGTCGTGCCGCTCGACCGTGTACAGGTAGCGCTGCTCGGCGACCTAAATGATGGCGGGTCCACGGGCGGCGGCCTGCCGGGGAACATCGGCGTGCTCTGCGGCCGCGACGGGCGTGGACGGCGGGTCCGGGTTCGCCACGCGGCCGAGAGGGCCGGCGGGGGTAACGGCGAGCGCGGCAGTGCCGGCCAGGCCGAACACGAGCCGGTGCAACGGGGCCGGCAGCCTGAGCGCGGGAACGCGCCACCGGGTCAGCCCGGCGAGGATCTCGGCGAGCAGGAGCAGCGCGAAGACGCCCCACAGCAGCCACATCACCCAGAAGGCCGCGCCGATGAGGACGTCCGGGGTGAACCGTCCGCTGGACCGTTCGAACCAGTCCGGGATCTGCGACCACGCCGGTAGCCGTCGCACCGGGTTGCCGCCGACGAGCCACAACAGCGCCGGCACCCCCGCCAGGAAGAATCCGGCACCGATAACGGCGCGGGCGGCGCTGGTCAGGGAACGGGACAGCGACCTACGGCGTCGGGGCGGGTCGTGGGGAGGATGGACGGTGACCCGCGCACCGTATTCGGCCAGTCTGTCGCCTCGGTCCGGGGACATCTGCGGCACCTGCCCCTCCCTGCGGCTGATCGTCAATCTCTTCCCATACACGAGGATCAGCGTCTCCGACCATCCCAGCCGGAAGGATTCTCACCATTCGCGCACCGGGGATCACGGGCGAGTATCACGGTTGACAATGCCTCGCCACCACGGGCGAGACTGCCTCTCATGGTCAACGGGGACGCCAGGTTGTCGATCGACCTCAGCTCCTCGGCCATCGCCGCCACGGTCAGCCGGCAGGGCACCCGGGTTCCCATCCTCATCGACGGTCGACTCGTCATGCCGCCGGGCGTCGCCATCGGCCCCGCCGGTGACCTCTACGTCGGTGTCGACGCCACCGCCGCACGGTCGCTGCCCGCAGACCACCGGTTCGTCAACCACCCGGCCGACCACCTCGCCAGTCCTTCCCAGGCTCCCGATCCGGCACGACCCGGCCCCGTGGATGTCCTCGCTGCGGTCATGCGGCACGTCGGCAACCACGCCGCCCACCAGGTCGGCCAACCGATCACCGACCTCACCGTGACCATCCCCCCGGCCTGGGGACCACGCCGCCGCGCACACGTCAGCGATGCAGCGGCCCGAGCAGGACTACCACCGCCGGCCCTGGTCACCGCACCCGCCGCCCTGGCCGCCTACACCACGACACTCGGCCCCACCACGCCCGAGAACGCCTGCGTACTCGTCTGCCAGGCCGACCACCATCCGCCCACCCTCACCGTCCTGCAGACGGTCAGCGACGGCTACCGCGAGCTGGCAACACAGCAACTCCACGGTTCACACAACCTCGACGACCTCATCGCGCGACACGTCGTCGCCACCGTGACCGCCGGCCACGACCCGCTCCGAGCAAACGTCGACCACACCGACACGATCGCAGCGGAGGAGCACGGCGCTCTCCTGGAGTCCATCCGCACCGCCCGGCACCAACTCGGCCAGCAGGAGCGGGCGCCGGTCATGCTCCCCACACCCCACCAGCCGGTGGTCATCAACCGCGACGACATAACCACCGCCGCCCAGCCCTTCCTCGACCAGGTGCCCGACGCCGTCGGCCACCTCCTCGACGCGGCTGACGTCGGCACCGAACACCTCGCCGCTGTCATCGTGAGGCCGGCTCCCGGCGTACCCGCACTGACCGACCGCCTCACCGCCGCGACCCGCGTCACCCCCACCGTCGTCGACC